>JAQBWJ010000006.1 GCA_027625215.1 Candidatus Poribacteria bacterium | reverse complement strand
TTTGGAATCGACGCCTCACGCCTATTTGACGTGTTCCAACTGCCGTACTCGACTCGCGACGAACGGGCTCCCATCCGTTGAATGTGAGACAACCGTTACTTCAACTCGCTCACCGAGGGCGTTGCGAGCGATTTCACGAGCCGCTTCATCAAACTGAAACCGAACTTCGCCGATTTCATCCACCTCTCGTAAGACAAATGTTCCTTCATCGAGATCAATCTCGCACACTCGACCTATGAAGACATTGGTGTCAAATACAAGAGACTTCGATTCGTGTTCCACCGCCTCACCAAGGAGACGTACCGCTTCCTCATATCCGGTAAACTCGTTGAGTTCGGCACGAAGGGAGTCGATCGCATCCACGGCTCCTTCAGCCTCAATCGCAAACCAGCGTGGGTTGTCGGGCAGGTATTCTTCCTTACACGACAACAAAATCCTGTACACCCGCTCCAGTTGTTCAAGAGCAAGGCGGAACTGATCTCGTGACTCGATCATAGCAGAATCCTCACCATACCCTTCGTCCGGTCGGGACGATCCTTTACCTGCGAAAATGTCTCGACCCAATCGTGGTAGCGTTGCGAATCGGCAACCGAAACGAACACATCAAGACGCGGATGGCGTCTTCTCACCATCCTTCGAGATACCACATTGTACTCGAACGGTCGCAAGAGTTCGGAATCGGGAGCGGCTCGCGTCGTCACGAGGATGAGGTCAATGTCCTCCGGTTCCTGTTTGACGGTGACGAAACTTCCGTCCACGATCATCGACCCGACGATTGAAACGTTCCGCGCTTCTTCCGCATAGTCGGAAAGCGCATCGAACAGTTGCCGCCGCCGATCCGTGCCGTCGAACATGCCGAACCGTTCACGCAACTCCTCAAGTGAGCAGTCGTGAACGCCGGGCTGTAGAAATCCGTCTTCATTACACGGCGGAATCGGCATCCGACAAACCTCGTCAGTCGCCCCAACTCCGCGCCAGTTGAATCAGCAGCCGCGCCCCATACCCCGACGCCCCTTTGGAAGCGTACCCCTTCGCGCCCTTCTCGAGCATCTTCCCCGCGATATCCAGATGCGCCCACGGATACCCCTCCGAAAACGCCTTGAGGAACGCCGCCCCCGCAATCGAGCCCGCCGTCCCGTCGCCGATGTTTTGGATGTCGGCGATCTCGCTTTTGACGCCCTCGTCGTATTCGTCCCACAACGGGAGCCGCCAGACGCGCTCGTGCGTCGCGTCGGACGCGGACTGCAATTTTGCGACGAAGGCGTCCGACTCCTCATCGTGACGCGCGAACAGCCCCGCCGTCTCGTGACCCAACGCCGTCACAATCGCGCCCGTCAGCGTCGCCAGATTGACGATGGCGGCGGGCTTCAACCGACGCGCGAACTCCAGCGCATCCGCCAGTATGAGCCGCCCTTCCGCGTCCGTATTCCGTATCTCAATCGTCTTCCCGCTCAACGAGTACACTACGTCGTCGGGACGTTGCGCCGTGCCGGACGGCATATTCTCCGCCGTTGCGACGATACCCACGACGCGACGCGGCAACTTCAACTCCGCCACCGCCTGCATCGCCCCGATGACCGCCGCCGCGCCCGCCATGTCGTGTTTCATGCGGTCGCCGCCGCCGTTTTTCAACGAGATGCCTCCGCTGTCGAAGGTCATGCCCTTCCCGACGAACACGAGCGGCGCGCCGCCACGCTGAGGCTCATGCTCCAAGACGATGAACGCGGGCGGGTTCACGGAGCCCTGTCCGACGGCGAGGATCGTGTTGAACCCTTCGTGCCGCATCCGCTCGGCGTCGCGGATCGTGCAGGCGAGTCCCGTCGCGTCGGCGACCATCTTCGCGCGCGCCGCAAGCGTCATCGGCGGGAGGAAGTTCGGAGGCTCGTTCGCCAAGTCGCGGGTGAGGCTCGCTCCCCGCGCGATGATCGTCCCGACCGACGCGCCTTCACTCAACGATTTACGCGCGTCGGCATCCGCGTCCAACAGGGTGATCGTTTCGACGGTCTTCGGCGCGTCGTCGCCGTCTTTTTTGGTGCGGTAGGCGTTGAAGTCGTACAGCCCCAACAACGCGCCCTCCGCGACCGCCTGACCCGCGTCCGTCGCGTTCACGTCCAACCCGGAGTGCAACGTCACGCCGACCGACTAAATCGCGCAAGTGCCGCAGCGTGTCGCCGGAGACGCGACGCAGCCGTTCCGCGTCCACATCCGCTTTCTTGCCGAGCCCGACCAACACGGCGCGCTTCGACGGAATCCGCCCCAACGTGTAGACCAACGCGCGCGACCCGTTTTTGCCCTTCATGTCGCCCGTGTCGATGACCGCCTTCAGCAGCCCGTCGAGCGCGTCGTCCAGCGACTTGGCGGCGGGGCTCAACACGCCGTCCTCGAAGACGCCGACGACAATCGCGTCGCCGGGATAGAGCGCGAGCTCGTTCTTCACGTCAACGGTCGTTGCGGGGAAGCCTGTGTGAACGTCTGTGTGGCTCATGCGTCGTTCAACCCTTTCAGTACGGCGCGTGTCACCGCGTCGATCAACGTTTGCACGTCGTCGTCGGTCAATTTGTCGCTGCGGTCAGCGGGCGCGGATGCCGGAGCGTGTTGATAAGCGTGTCCGCCCGTGTCCGCGACGCCGTCGAGAGAGACGTTCGGGACGGTACAGGCGTCGCATTCGATACAGATATCGGGAAATCTCGCGCAAATCCCCGCGCTGCCGAACACGTCCATCTGATGCGCGAGCACCTTCTTGATCGCCTCGCGCGTCTGTTGCAGTAGCAACGGGTAACTCACCAAGTCGGGGTTCGCCGCGAGGATTTCGCGCGTCGCCTCAACCGCTGTGACGCTCGTCTGCGTGTAATAGTTGATCTTCGTGATGCCGAGCGAGACCGCTTTACGGAAGTCCTCGTCGCTGACGCCAGTGCCTCCGTGCAGCACGACAGGCTTCTTCGTGCGGGTGGCGATGGCGTCGAGTCGGTCGAAGTCGAGTTTGGGCGTGCCTCGGTACAGCCCGTGCGCCGTCCCGAAGGAAATCGCCAACAGGTCGATGTTCGTGCGGGCGCAGAACTCGACCGCTTCGTCGGGGTCGGTGAAGACGGACGGATCCGCCTCGAACCGCTCGCTTGTGCCTTCACCCCCCAAGACCTGCCCCAACTCCGCCTCGACGCTCACCCCGCAGGCGTGGCAGATGCGGACGATCTCCGCCGTCTGGCGCACGTTCTCCTCGAAGGGAAGGTGGGAACCGTCGAACATGATCGAGGAGAACCCGGCTCGGACGGCGCGGATGATCGTCTCGAAATGTTCGCCGTGATCCAAGTGCAGAGCGACGGGGACGGGAGCGCGTTCCGCCGCGCGTTTGACGACGTACGCCACGTCGTCCAAGTCGATGTATTTCAGGTGGACTTCCGCCACGTCGATAATGACGGGCGACTGTTTGGCGACCGCCGTGTCGAGGATCGCCTGAAACGTCTCGTAGTCGGGGACGTTGAACGCGCCGACGCCGTACTTGTTGCGTCGCGCGTGGTCCATCAGTCCGATGAGGTTGACCAACGCCACAAAATGTCTCGATTCCGTTGAGGTGTTCCGTGAAAAAACCAACCGAAGTCCGGTCGAGCGCGTCGCTTCGTTTCCCATTATGATATAGTTCGTCGCTCGGATAAAGGAATCCCTGAACTATCCACCATTCTGACACGTTATCAGTAGTCGCCGCGCCGAAACGGGGAACTCCGTTCGCGGTGAAAATGATCGCTTTGCGGCTTATCCACACTGTCCTCGTTCGGGTATCATGACGGTCTGGATCGTTTTTTGTGGTTGACGAGTGGAAGGTGTCGGTTCCTCAACATGGCGAACCCGGAACATGTGCGTCTCCTGTTGGGCGGCGTTGCCGCGTGGAACGTTTGGCGCGAACGGGACCCCGATAGCATCCCCGATCTGTCGAACGCGCGACTGAATCGCGCCGCGTTGACGAAGGCTGTCCTGCGTCGCGCGAATCTGACGGGAGCGCATCTGAACGGCGCGATTCTGACGGAAGCCGACCTGACCGACGCCGACCTGACCGACGCGACCCTGAACGCTTCCAACCTCGACCTGGCGACCCTGACGCGCGCCGTCCTCAAGCGCGCCCGCCTGATGCACGCCCGCGTTGTCCAAGCGAACGCGACGCATGCCGACTTCACGGACGCGACGTTCACCCAATCCAACCTAGAACAATCGGATTTCACGGACGCCGTGTTCGACCGAGCCTCGTTTTTTCTTTCAGGGCTTTATATGATCAACGCGACGCGGGCAAGTCTGCGAGGCGCGTCGTTCTTTTGGTCGACGGCGGAAGGGGCGTGTTTTGTCGATGCCGACTTGTCCTACGCCGACCTTTGCGGGGCGAACTTCACGGCTGCCGACCTCTGCGGGGCGAGTCTGACCGGCGCGACGACGGACGGAGAGACGTTCCTCCACAACGCGCGTTTCGATGACAACACCGTCCTGCCATCGGATATCCGCCCGTCCGCCATGTCGATGACGTTTGTTTCCGATCCGTCGGCGAAACGCCGCCTCCCGTAGCCCGCGTCATATCTCCCGCTCCGGCGTAGAACCGGATCGGCGAAGTCGGTCGCTTTTTCGTCTCCCTCTTCCAATTACATTCGATGTCGGATGCCGCGACGAACCTCCGTCCAACCAAACACGGACGACAGTTCTCCCCCGATGCGAGCCCTTGACGACTTCGGCGCAAAGGCATATGACTGGCGTTGTTGAACTCGACGGATTGAGGTCGCGTTCATGACCCGCCCACCGATGTCTCCATCCGAATCAAGGGAGGAATCGCCATGCTGCGGAAACAAGAGCGATACCGAGACGAACACTGGGAGCGTTGGATCGCGCAAGTCCGACGTTCGCCCCACCGGACGATTCTGCTGCCGGGTTTCATGGGGAGCGAACTGTTCGACTATCGCGGCGACCGCACGCGATGGCTCGACGTGGGGGTGCGATGGGACGCGGACGACCTCGAGTACGACGCGCTGTCTCCGTCCGGTTCCGTCGATCACAACGGGCAGGAAATCCTCGCCAGATCAACCGTCCGAGCTCCGGTGCTCACCGACCCGTACGCCCGATTTCTGAAAGACACGGGAGCGGGGTGGTTCCCCTACGACTGGCGCGAGAGCCTTCCTCTTGAGGCGAAACGGCTCGAAGCGTTCTTGGACGCGCTGCTGCGAAACGACGAGAAGCCGATTACCTTCGTGACCCACAGCATGGGCGGATGCCTCCTGTTGTGCTTGCTGCAGCAGACGCCGCGTTTCGACGACGCCATTGAGCGGATCATCGTTTGCGCGCCGCCGTTTCACGGAGCCCTCAAACCGATCCGGGTGGTCGAGGACGGGGACGGGTCGCCCGTCGACTTGTTCGTTCGAGATTCCGTGCTCAAGCGTTCCGGCGCGACGTTTCCCGGACTGTTCGACCTGCTCGTCGCTCCCAAGGGGCTTTGGATCGAGTACCTGCCGTCGCCGTCGGGGAACATCCCGCTGCTCTACCCGATCCGCACCAGTCAGGACATGTATGGGGTCGATGCTTGGACGAATCGGCATCGCGCCGACATGCGCCCCTCGCTGCTGCGGTTCGCAAGAGAGTTCCACGTCAAACGGATGGCGTCGTTGCGCGGGGTAATCGGTCGGTTTGAGAAGAAGATGTTCGTGCTGGTCGGGTTGAACGGCAAAACGGCGTACGCCGCCGCGCGTTCCGCGTCGTACGGTTGGGCGCTTCACTACACGCCGAAACCGCCGGACGGCAACGTTTCCAACGGCGACGGGACGGTGCTGTTCCAGTCGTCGTTCCTGCCGGACTTGCCGCTCTCGCACTATTGGGCGGAAATCCCCGAATATGGCGACAACACGCACGGGAAATTGGTAGACCTCCCGAACGTCATCACCGCGATCAACACGCTGTTGAGCGGCGGGTCGCTGTCGGGAGGTCCGCTGACCCCTTACAACGGCTTCATCGACCGCATCGACTGGCGTTTCGAGCGACCCGACGCGCCGACGCCGACTCAGTACGAGCACTTGAACTATCAGGAACGCGCCCGCATGAGATCGCTCGTGCCGAAAAACCAGTGGACTCCGGCGTTGAACCCGGACGGCGACGCGCTGGACTACTATGTCACGCGCGAGGCGGCGAAACGAGTGGCGATGGGCGAAGACCTCGTGTCGGTCGCGCAGCGCGCACATTTGGAGCCGGAGTTTCTGGAGCGGCACGTTCAGGCATATTTGATGCCGTTCCTCTTCGGTTGAATGACTGAGAGGCGGGCGTTTTTCGTTGAACTGAGTGCGCCCCCTCCTCTACAATACGCGACCGGCAGGAAAACACCCGTCCCTCGCTTCGGGAGCGCACACGAAGGAAGTACTTGCGATGCTGACCCCAGAGTTTCTCGGCGAACTGAAGTCGCGGATCGACACCGCCGTTTCCAACAACGACATTCCCGCTTTGATCGACATGCTGAAAGAAGACAACTGGAAGGTCTGTCAGGAGGCGTGCTTCGCCCTGTCTGAGATGGGGTCGAACGCAGTTGAGCCGTTGATCGGCGTCGTGAGCGACGGCGAAGCGGGCTGGTCGGCGCGGGGACATGCCGCGCTCGCGCTCCGCAACATCGGCGACGCCCGCGCGGTTGATCCGCTCCTGAGCGCGCTAGAAGACGACGAGTGGGAGGTGCGGGGATATGCGTCGTGGGCGTTGGGTCGGTTTGGGGACGCGCGCGCCGTCGAACCGCTGAAAAAAGTTTACGAACGCGACGACAACGAGAAGTGCTCGGTTCGGAACTGGGTGGTCGGTTCGCTCGGCGAAATCGGCGACGCGGGGGCACTGGAGTTCCTCCATAAAGTCGTTGAGGAAGACCCTGACCATGGGGTGCGGGCGTCGGCGCGGCGCGCGGTGGCGGCGTTGGAGGGGGAGAAGGCGTCTTAAGGCGTCTTTTCTCCGGCGCGTTCGAGGGCGAATGCGTAAACGGCGTCGCTGATCCAGAATCCGGCGTCTTGGATCAGTTCATCGAGAATCGGGCGAACTTGGGGGATCAACCCTTCTTCTTTTGCGCGAATCAAGATACCGATCAATCCGGTGACTTCGATACCTTCCGATCTTGCAATGCTTGTGCCCATCCGTTCGTCGATGATCAGAGCGTCGGCTTTCACTTCATTGGCAAGCACGATGGCTTCGGCTTCGCCCGGATCCAAATCGACAAGCAACGATTCGACACGTTCTTGATTTTCCACTTGACGAACGCTGATCCAAGGAATGCCAGAAACCAGCACGAATCCTCGATGGCTGGGATCGAGAGCAACAAGTTCATGGGCGACGGCTTCCGGTATCAGGACTTGCTGAAACAAGTCTCCCAAAAGCGTCAATCGTCGGATGGACGCGAGGTTGGTAAGTGGGGACGTATCGCTGACGGCGATCACTTTTGAAACACTCGATCAAGCGTTTCCAGATCGCGTTCCAAGTCCTCGACGCTGTAGTTGATATGAATCTTTCGCTTCGCCAACTCCATCTGAAAGTCGATTCGTGGCATCCCAACAAAACGCGCTGCCTTCGACAACGCCAACTTTTCCTGTAAGTAAAGGAAACAGGCGAATTCCAATCGGAGCTCGTCCTCCGTCATTTCCGTCGCGCGGACGACCTCGTCGGGAATCAATAGACTCATCCCTTGTTCCTTTTCGGCGGACACCGTTTCGACTTGGTCAAAGGATACCATACAACGGCTCAGCGGGGCGGCTGCGGCGTTGGAACGGGAGAGGGCATCTTAATCGCGTCATTCTCCTGCGCGTTCAAGAGCGAGCTCATAGACCGCGTCGCTGATCCAGAATCCGGCGTCTTGAATCAGTTCGTCGAGGATCGGGCGTAATTCAGGGAATAGCCCTTCTTCTTTCGCGCGAAGCAGTACCCCAATCAATCCGCGTGTTTCGATCCCTTGTGCCCTCGCAACTTGATCGCCTCTGCGCTCGTCGATGATGAGGAGATCGGCGGCTGATTCGGACGCGAGGACGATGGCTTCCGCCTCTCCACGATTCAACACCGCCATCAGCGAGTCCACTCTATTTTGATTGGAGACCTGTTGAACAACGATCCAAGGGGATTGAACGAACCGTATATATCCCGGACGATGAGGTTCAACAGCGGCGAGTTCTCGCGCGACGACTTCGGGAATCAGTACCCGCCCATAAAGCGTTTTAAGAATCGACAATCGCCCGATGACGGCAAGGTTCGTTAAGGGCGACGTGTCGCAGACGACTCTCACGAGATACTCGCCTTGTCCAACGCTTCGATGTCCCGCCTCAACTCTTCAACGCCGTAGTGAATCGGAATCTTACGCTTCGCCAGTTCTCGTTGAAACTCGATCCGCGTCACCTCGAGATAGTCCGCCGCCTGTCCCAGCGTCAACTTTTCCTTCTCGAAAAGCAACAGCGCGATCTCCAACTTAATCTCTTGTTCCGTCATCTGCGTCGCGCGGACGAGATCGTCGGAAATCAAGGTACTCATTCGCCGATCCTTTCGTCGGACACCCAACGTCCTCTGCCTCAAAGGATACCACAAGCAGGATTGAGTCAGTCATCCGACCACAGCAACCGCGCCAGATTCCCGCCCTTCACCTTCGCCCGATCCGACTCCGACCAGTGGGGCAGGTGAACGTCCACGATCTTCGGCGAGCCGTCGCCCCACACGAGTCGGTCGGGACCGAACGCCTCCGCCACCAACCGGGTGAAGGGCTTCGCGCTCTCGTAATAAGGCGCGTCCTTCGTGAAGTGCGCCAGTCCCGACAACTTCATGTAGACGTTCTCGAACCGCGTCAGGTCGAGGATGTCGGCGAACTCGACGGCGTTGCCCGTGTGCGGCTCGCAAAGGTGATCGATCAACACGACCGTCTCCGGCATCGCGTTGAGCGCGTCGCGGACTTCTCGCCCGAAACTGGGTCCAACGTGCAGTTCCACGATCAACCCAAGATCGACCGCCGTCTCCCATATCCGACGGACACCCGCATCCGCGAAACTCTCGAAGTACCGATTCTTCCCGCGATAACCGTGAAAGCGTGTCCCCACCAAGTCCGGCTCCTGAGCGGCGAAGTCGCGGAGTTTGGTCGTCGCGTCGGGGTCGTCGGGGTAGAAAAGGCTTGTGATTTTGAAGCGGGACGGGTCGCGTTTCAGGCAGTCGAGGACGAGGCGGTGGTCGTCGCCGTACGGTTCCGGGTGGACGAGCACCGCGCGGTCGATGCCATGTTCTTTCATGTGAACCAAGTACGCCGCGAGCGGGTCCGCCTCCCGCATCGCCGGAGACGGGACATATCGCGCCTGCGGGTGGAAGGGGTATCGTTCCGTGTCCGCGCTGAACATGTGGACGTTCCACTCGATGACCATGTGCGTTCTCTCCTCATGGTTTTTCTAAGGTGATGGGCGTTCAAGGCAGTTCGGTCTGCGCGAGAATCTCGCGGTAGGCTTGCGCGGCGACGTCGTACGCCTGACGCGCCGCTCCCCGTTCTTCCTCGCGGATGCGCGGAGACTTCGATTTCCAGCACACTTCAACCGCCTCAAGACACCACTCCGCGCTGCGACGGCTCGCTCGGATCGGCGCGTCGTTCACCTCGACAAAGACCGGGTTCGTGTGAGACGACGGGAAGATACGCAACGCGACCCAACTCGACCGCTCGATCCGCGTCTCGAACGTCACCGGAACGATGCCGCCGTCCGCCTCGATTTCCACCCGCTCAACCGCCTCGCCGTTTACGATCAGTTCAACAGGGACGGTGCGGTTCTCGCCGATCCGCGCCCGTTCCAGATGCCAGTACGGTTTCTGTTCGAGCGGGCGATTCTTGATTTCGGGGTTAGGTTGATCGCCGAGTCGCGCGGCGACCCGCGCCGTCACGACGACCGACTCCGGCGCGTCCAGATCGAGTTGGCTGATCGCGCCGCCGCTGCCAGGTTCGCCGACCGAAACTCCGCCGACCGTGAAGTCCATCAGATGGCTCATGCCGTCCGACACGTAGCAACGCCCGTCGCGGATGCCCTCCGCCCATCGGTCGAAGTCCAGCGCGCCGGGAGCCATCTTGATGTACGACCGCCCCAACCCAACGCGGTCGCCGTAGATACAGGGGAAGTCCGTCTCGCCGCTGATGCGCGTCCGATCCCCGCAGTTCAGCGTGTGATACCAGACGTTCAGTTCCCACACGGAGGGCGTGTCCACCGTCGAAATGAAATCTACCGCGTCGTGCGCGACATCGACGACGAACTCGTTCGCGCCGATCCCGTCGAACGGTGGCATGTTGTAGTTCGGCAGTTCGTCGCCCTCAACCTTCAACCCCCAACCGCTGTGACTGAACCCGGCGATGCCGTTCTGCGCCTTCGCCCATTGAAGGACGGGCAAGTCCCACGAGGGCCACTCCTCGATGCGTTGGACGCCGTTGTAGTCGTCCTCCGTCAGCCGCAGAAGCGAGAGATGCCCCGCGTGAGACGACGGGAAACCGGACACCTCCACGTCGTAGCGCATCACGTAGTTGTCGTTCGAGAGCGCGTGCGGTTCGCCCTCGAAGAACTGCTTTTGGTAGTACCAGCACGGTCCCCACGAGAGCACGCAGCCCACGTTCAGGTCTTCGCCGAGAATGTGGCGCATCATGTGTTCGGGGAGCACGCCCTCCGTCGGGCTTTCGTAATGAGAGCACCCCGCCGCGTGGACGTGGTGATCGCCGGAACGCCAACCCTCCGCCGCGAGGTGTATCCACCGTTCCAACCGAAACGTCTCACGATGCTCCGGCGCGTTGGGGACGGTGATCGTTCGCTTCCCGACGACGTATTCGGGTCCGCGCGTCACTTCGACCGAGTATTCCCCCGGCGGCAGCGTCACCGATTCGCCGCTCGTTCGGTAAATCTGATAGTGAAAGAAGAAGTCGGGGGCGAGCCGTCGTCCCGGCAGAGGATAGACGCGCCCCATGCCGTCGCGGATGATGAACGACGCGGTTGTGGGCGTCCCGTCCACGTCGAGGACTTCGAGGATGACGTTCACGGCGGGTTTGCAGTCGAACAAGACGGCGACCTCGTTGCGAAAGCCGATGTCCTGTGTGCCCTGCCCGACATTCACGCCGAACGAGGCTTCCCGCTTGCCGTCCGTGTTCGCGTACAGTTGGATGATGCGATATTCAATCTCAATGCCCGACAACGCCGCCTTCATCGGCGGTTTGACGAACGGCTCGATTTCGAGGAAGCGATGCGGCACTTCGGACAGCGGGACGGTGATTTCCGGCTCGGCGCTGCCCGTTGAGCGACGAAACAACGGCTGCGCGTTCGCGCTCTCGACGGAAGGCTCCGCCGTGATGCCCGCCTCGTTGTGAATCTTGATGAGGAATGTCCGCCACCCGTTTTGTGTCAACTCCTTCGGCGCGGGACCCTCCGTCACCTTGACGCGGCTCTCCGGGTTGATGTTCACCCCCAACAGGCAGTGACGATCAAGCGTCATCTGGACGCGCTTGATCGCGCTTGTCTGGTCCGTCGCTGCGAGCGCGGCGTCGATCTCGGCGCGTTCGGCGGCGGACAGCGGCGACCCAATGTAGTCGAGCGCGTCGATGAGGCGGTGCGTGGCAGACGCGAACGGCTGAAACTCGACTTCCGGCAGCAGGTCGAGCTCGGCGGCGTTGGCGGCGAATGACAGCAGACAACTCGCGGTCAGAGCGATCAATAGACGGCGCATCACGGTGGGTTTCCTCCTTAATCGCGACGAGTACGGTACGCCGCGTATCTTCACCGCTTTTCGTCGGGCTCGCAACCGTCGGGGGGATGACGTTCCGCGCGCTCCTGTGTCACAATTCGCGCATGATAGGGGTCACGCGAACGGTCCGTTGGTGGGAGGCAAGGGGGCGATGTGGTTCATGCTGGCGCAGATGGTTTTCGCGGCGATGGAACCGCCGGAGCGGGTCGTTCCCGGCGAAACGTGGGCGGCGAAAACGCCGGAAGAGGTCGGGCTGGATCGCGCCGCGTTGGATCTGTTCGCCGAATATGTCGGCGGACGGGGATGCGTGGTGCGGTACGGCTACATGGTCTACTCATGGGGCGATGCCGCCGAACGCGGGGATGTCGCCTCCGCCGCGAAGCCGTGGTACGCGCATTTCCTGTTGAAAGCGGTTGAGGACGGGAAAATCGGCAGTGTGGACGATCCCGCCGTCCGATTCGAACCGCGCCTGAACGAGATCAACCCAAACCTGAATCACAAAGACGCAAAGATCGCGTGGCGGCATTTCGCCAACCAGACCTCGTGTTACGGCGTGACCGAACCTCCCGGGACCGCCTACTGCTACAACGACTGGCAGATGGCGTTGTTCTGGGACACGCTGTTCCTGAACGTTTACGGCGCGACGCGCGAAAACGTCGATGAGACGGTCGTTCATCCGCTGCTGACGGACGCCCTTCAATGCGAGGACGATCCGACATTCATGGCGTTCGGGGTGAAAGAACGTCCCGGACGGGTGGGCGTTTCGCCGCGCGACTTCGCCCGCTTCGGACTGCTCTACCTGAACGGCGGGAATTGGCGGGGACGGCAACTGCTGCGGCGCGATCTGGCGGCGATGGCGGTCTCGGAGCCGCTGTCGAACGCCATCCCTCAGTCGGCTGGAGAAGCGGCGGCGATGATCGACGGTCAGCGCAGCATCGGCTCGCGCAACGTGCCGGACAATCAGACGGACCACTACGGTAGTTACAGTTGGCTCTGGTGGACGAATGGGATCGACCGTCAGGGAATACGCCATTGGGAGGACGCTCCAGACGACGCCTACGCCGCGTCGGGTCACGGGGGTAAGCGGTTCATGGGCGTCGTGCCGAGCCTAGACTTGATTGTCAGTTGGAACGATTCGGGCGTGCAGAGTTGGGAGATGACGAACGAGGCGTGGAGGCGGTTGGTCGCATCCTTCTTGGCGAAGTGACGATCCCGTTCAGTGCAACAGCGGCAAAAATAAGAGACGGTCGCGGAACTCATTGTCACGCGAGGCTCCCGCAATTACGGCGAGCTCAATCAGAATATCACCGGATGGAGTCTTGTTCGGCACAGTGAGAATGCCCGGAACGTGATGACCCGCTGCGTGATGATCTGAGAGGTGGATCGACATTGTGCGTCGGTCGTGTGTCACAAGAATGAAGTCGTGGCGTTCACACCATAGAAGCAACGTTGAGTCGGGTGAGCCCATCGGCGGCGCGCCGGGATCACCGACACACCATACGTCGACGGAAACGCGCTGTATCAACTGATCCCGCCAACTCGGTGGGAGGTTCTCGTCGATCAGAAAGCCGTTCACGTTGCCGCTTCCTCAAGCGTTTTCTTGGCGTCCATCTCCGCTTTGAGTTTTCGGAGTTTTTCAACGACAGGCGGTGGGTCTGCCCAAAACTCCTCGCGCGCCTTCCGACACCATTCAAGATAGTCCGTCACGTACGCTTCCGCGAACCCCTTGTGACGCTCATAAAACATCAGTGTCGCATAGACCTGCTCCAGCGTGACGGTGTGAAAGCGTTCGGCGATCTGCTTGGGCGTCTGCGCGCGATGGATTGCCTCGTACAGGAGATGTTCGAGTCCGATCCGCGTCCCCTTGATCCGAATATCATCTTCGCGGTGAACGTCGAAGTATCGCTCAAACTCCGGTTCCTGCCGAATCTCTTCGAGCGTTTCCAGTATCGTCATCAAACAGACTCCCATCAAAGGTCGCGTCGTACATCCTTAGAGAAGGATACCATGCGTCTCGAACATTCCAAACTCTCATTTCGCGCCGTGAAATCAAAAACCTCGCAACAAACCTTGACATCCCACCGTTCCTTCCTGTATTCTTCAAATTGAATCGCGGCTTCCATCTGGGAGCCGAGTTTATGAAAAAATAATTGAGATTGTTTCTCAGTTTCGATTAAGTCGGTTAAGGAAGAACACACAATGTCCGGTTTGTTCACCCAACGGCGCGGATTGGTCGGACTCCTAACGGCGAAACAACCCGCAGCGAGCGGTTCGACCGAACCCGTCCGCCTGTGCGATACTCGTCGCGGCGGCGAATGGACGATTGTGCGCGTCGGTTGGGAAGATTGCGGCGAAGTGCAACGGCTTTGTGAAATGGGTCTGACGACGGGCTGCGTCTTGCAAGTGCTCGGGCGACGCGGCGAAGGCGATCCGGTGCGCGTGCAGATCGGCGAGTCGCGCCTCTGTCTCGACCACGACGTTGCCTCCCATTTCTTGGTGACGGCTCACACCGCCTGACGACGCCCAGCACGCCGGGGCTAGGAAATGAGTTGTCTCATGGCGACCAAACGGCTCTCCGAGTTGAAACGCGGAGAATCCGCCACGATCTCCAACCTTGAAGGCGATGACGCCCTCCGGCTGCGACTGATGGAGATGGGCGTCCTGAAAGGCGAGACGGTGCGACTGGTCAAGCATGCGCCGCTCGGCGACCCGCTGGAACTGCTGCTCGGCGGTTATCATCTTTCCCTCCGAAAACGCGAAGCCGATTGTGTCCTCGTCGAACCGACGGAATAGGACGCGCTCCTCAAATGATGGCGACGAACGAACCCTCCATTCACCACAAACGCACCGTCGCGCTGGCGGGCAACCCCAACAGCGGGAAGACGACCCTCTTCAACGCGCTGACGGGGCTGCGACAAAAAGTCGGGAACTACGCGGGCGTCACCGTCGAGCGAAAAACGGGATCGCTCCGACTGCCCAACGGCGAGGAATGGGACGTTCTCGACCTGCCCGGCACATACAGCCTGACGGCGCGTTCCCCTGAAGAAGCGATTGCCCGCAACGTCCTGCTCGGCGAGATGTCGGACACGCCGCGCCCCGACGCCATCGTGATCGTGCTCGACGCGAGCAACCTCGACCGGAACCTCTATTTGGCGACGCAGATTCTTGAGATGGGACTCCCCACCGTCCTCGCGCTGAACATGACGGACGTAGCGGAAGGCGCGGGCATCAAGATCGACGCGGACGCGCTCGCGGAGAAGTTGGGCGTTCCCGTCGTCCCGATGATTGCGAGTCGGGACGAGGGTGTCGATCGGTTGAAGAAACGGCTGACGGAGGAGATTCCAAAACCGCCGTCCCGTCAGTGGCGGATGAACGACGCGACGGAACGGGCGATCTCCAAGATTGCGGACGCGCTGCGCGGCACAACCGACTTGCCGCCCACCACCTATGACGCCGAAGCGATCCGCTTGATCGGCATGGAGGGCGAGGCGGAACGGATCACGGCGAGAGGAGGCGAGCGGTTAGCCGAAGCGGTCGCGGACGCGCGCAAGGCGTTGGCAGACGCGGGGCAGTCGACTGCGACGTTCGAGGCGGAAAACCGCTACGTGTGGATCCGCTCCGTGACGCGCGGAACCGTCCAAAAACGCGACGCCTACCAGATCAACAACAGCGACCGAGCCGACGCGGTGCTGACGAATCGCGTGTTGGGTCCCG
>JAQBWJ010000005.1 GCA_027625215.1 Candidatus Poribacteria bacterium | reverse complement strand
CGGAGAAGACGGATCGGTGACGTTCTCGATGCGTCGATCCTACGCCGACCTCTTCGTCCCGCACCTGGTTGACATTGAACAGATCGTCGCCTTTCCCCGTTTTTGGGACTATCAGGGCAGCGTCGAATACGACCTTTCGCCGACGCAACACCTCCAAATCGACGCCATCGTCGCGCAGGACAACATGGCGCTCCACCTCAGTGAGGAGGACGAAGACGACCCCGAACTTGTCGGCAACCTGAACTTCGACAGCGGTTTCGCCGTCCAGGGTGCGACGCTCCGCTCGACGTTTGGCGGCCGCGTGACGCTCCGCAGCAGCCTCTCGCGGTTCCACAACATGACCGACCTGTCGTTGGGGCAGGGCTATTTCCTGCGGATCGAGCCGACGCAGTATGGGCTGCGCGAAGACCTGACATGGAAAGCCCATCCGCGCCATACGCTGATGGCGGGGCTGATGGTGAATCACGGCACGATGGCGGTCGATTCCTATTTTGCGAACATCTTCGGCGAGGAACCCGCTCCCGACGAGGATTTCAGCGACATCGACAAAACCCGCGTCAACGAAACGAAAACGGCGCTGTACGCCTACGCCTATGCGCAAGACCGAATCGCCCTGCGCGACAACCTCGACGTGACGCTCGGCGGGCGCGTCGGCTACCTCGACCTGACGGAACCGATGTTCGACCCGCGCGCGAACATCGCGTGGCGGCTCGGCGGCGGTCAGACGGTGCGCGCCTCGTGGGGGCTGTATCATCAGACGCCCCAACCGTTCTCGCTGTTCGAGGGGTGGGGCAACCCGAAGGTCGGCAACACGTCGTCCGCGCATTACACGTTCGAAATCGAGCGGCAGGTGGATAAAACGCTCTCCGTCCAACTCGCCGGGTACTACAAGCGTTTGTGGGACTTGGTGACGGACGATGAGGTCGAAGTCGTCAAGAATCAGGGAACGGGCAACGTCCGCGGTTTCGAGGTGATGGCGCGGTATCGCCCGTCCGAGCGGTTCTTCGGGCTGCTCAGTTACGCGAACTCGGAGTCCCGCCGCCGCTATCGACCTGAAGACCCCGAAATCCTCTACAACTACGACCAAACGCACGTCGCGACCGTCGCCGCGACCGTTAAGCCGACGCGGAAGTGGGACATCGGGTTGAAGTGGCAGTACGGAACAGGGATGCCTTACACGCCCGTCGTCGGCTCGACGTTCAACGCGACGAAAGGCGACTACACGCCGATCTATGGCGCGACGAACTCCGAACGGTTCCCGGCGTTCCATCGGCTCGACCTGCGCGTCGGGCGGACGTGGCAGCCGTCCGGCTGGCAGATGCAGACGTACCTCGAAATCCTTAACCTCTACAATCGCGCGAACGTCGTCGATGTGACCTATAACGATGACTACTCCGAGCGCGAGTGGGTGCACAACCTGCCGATGATCCCGTTCATCGGGGTAGAAGCGAGGTTTTGACAACGACGGCAAATGCCCTCATCGTATCGGGGTGAATCGGCGGCGGAGCGGCAACCCCCCAATCGATGAGGTGGAACCGATGCGGTTCATCGACCTTTGCCCTCGACTGACGACGCTCGGCTTTCCCATCGAGTTGGGCGACAACCCCTCCGACGACCTCGCCCGTTTCGCGGTAAGGCTCTACCAGTTCTCGCGCGGGCTGGTGGTGGATGGCAGACCCGGCAAGAACACCTACGCCGACCTCGACGCGTTCCTCGACGCGCGGGAGCCTCAGCCGTTCTGGGACGGCGAACTCGACACGCGCCGAGCGTTCGGCATGGGCGTCCGCGACACGCGCTGGTGGCGCATCGGCGACAGCGGACAGGTCCTTGTAGACGACTTCGACGCGACCCCGACCTCATTGGAAATCCGACGCGCCGAATGGATTTGGGAGGAGCACGGCGAGCTCATTGAGCAGTACGAGGAAGACGCCGCCTCTCAACTGCTGCTGCGGATGATTATCCAGACCGAATCGAACGGCAACCCGCAGAGTTATCGCCACGAACCGCAGATCAATGACGGCTCGTACGGCTTGGGTCAGTTTCTGGGCGGCACGGCGCGCGGATTGGGGTACAACGGCGATCTGCCGGGACTGTTCGACCCGGAAACGAACCTCAAACTGATGGTGAAGTACCTGTCGCAGCAGTCGCCCAACACGTTTCTCGATCCGGTGATGGTCGCGGCGGCGTGGAACGCGGGGAGCGTCCGTCCCTCGCGTGACAACCCGTTCGGCTTGGTGACATACGGCGACCACATCCCCCGATCCTTGAGGCATTACAACGCGGCGGTCGTCGCAAGCGGTGTCGCGGCTCCCGTCGAAGACCCCGACGCGCCGTTGTTGCTCGCCCTCTCCGACATTCAAGCGACTCTCGAAGACGGCTCTCTCGACGCCGAGACGAAATTGCGACGGATCGCGGGCGTCTCGTCGCCGTTCGGCGGTTGACGCGATGATGCAAAACGGCGGAATCTGTCATACTGTTTCGTGATTCATTGACCGTATGTCATGTCGTTGGACGCCGAATCGAGGGGAGACACACGATGGCAACGTTGCTCGGTATCGCGGTGCGCGATCAGTCGCGCGCGCCGATGAAACTTCTCGACACCGCGCAGATCAGCGTCGAAAAGGGCATTGACGGAGACTATCGCGGACACGGCGGCTGTCAACGCGCTCGACAAATCTCGATCATCACCCGCGAAAGTTGGGACGCTGCCGAGCGCGACCTGAACCACTCCCTGCCATGGACGACCCGCCGCGCGAACTTGCTGGTCGAAGGCGTCGCGTTATCAGAACGTTCGGTGGGAAAACAGTTGCGCGTCGGCGAGACGGTCGTGCTGGAGATCACGGGCGAGACAGACCCCTGCCAACGGATGGATGAGGCGCGTCCCGGCTTGAGAAAAGCGCTCGAACCGGACTGGCGCGGAGGCGTGCTTTGTCGCGTTGTCCGCGATGGGATCATCACCGTCAACGACGCCATCCATCTTGATTGAGGGGGGTTTCCGACATGTTCGGACAAGAGATCGTCGAGTTCTATCATCAGACGGTTCAGGCAAGTCTTCGTCAGTCGCCGTTCGACACTTCCTCGAAAGCGGCGTTCGCGGCGTGGCAGGTTGAATCGCGCGAGCGGTTGTCCGCCATTCTCGGCGAGATGCCCGCCGAAACGGTCGATTTCAATTTGCAACGCGAAACGGTCGAGGAAACGGACACATACGTCCGCGAACGCCTCGTCTATGCGACCCGACCCGGACTCCACGCGACCGCCTACCTCCTCACCCCGAAGAACCTGTCGAAACCCGCCCCCGCCGTCCTCGCGCTGCACGGGCACAGCAGCGGCGGCAAAGACGAATGCCTCGACCCGAACGGACTGTACGCCGGGTTCGCGCGCACCTTCGCGGAGCAAGGTTGCGTCGTCCTCGCGCCAGACCAGATCGGGTTCGGCGAGCGCAAGTTCCCTGAGGGAAAAGTCACCTACAACGTGATGGTGCACGGGTTGAACATGCTCGGTCACACGCTGATCGGCGTGCGCTACTGGGATTTGGCGCGCGCGCTCGACCTGCTTGAAACGTTCGACACGGTCAAGGCGGATAGGATCGGCGTGATGGGGCTGTCGCTCGGCGGCGAGATGACGATGTTCGTCGCCGCGTTACAGGAGCGCGTTCATGCGGCGTGCGTCAGTTGTTATCTGACTTCTCATCAAAGCACTTTCCTCGACCGCCCGCACTGCACCTGCGGGCACCTCCGCGACCTCGCTCGCCACTTCGAGCATGTCGATATCTCCGCGATGATCGCGCCGCGCCCGTTGTTCCTCGAAGCGGGACGAAAAGACGACTCGTTCCCGTACGAAGACGCCGAAGCGCTCGCCCGCGACCTGCGCCCCATCTACGCGATGCACGGGAACGACCCTTCCGACATTGGCGTTCACTCGCACGGCGGCGGGCACGTCATCGACGGCTCGCAGAGTATCCCCTGGATGTTGGAACGGCTGAATCAGGCATAGCCCTCCAACGACGGGACGGAAAACTTCACAGGAGAAATCACGGCAATGCCCGACGCCCGCTCGAACGCGACGTACGCCATCGCCCCGAAACTGGAGAAGCCGAGCGGACACGGGTTCCGTCTGGGCGGGTTTGTCGGCAAACGGATCGAGGCGAACCTGCGCCAGTGGTTGCTCGTTGCGCCGAGAGCGAACCCGGCGATGCTCCACATGTTCCGCGACCGGAAACGGCTGCCGGGGCGCGACCTCCTCCCTTGGTCGGGAGAGTTCGTCGGCAAGTACCTCATTTCGGCGATTCAGGGCTGGCGACTCACCCGCGACGCCGAGTTAAAGTCGCTCATCGACCGCGTCGTGCGCGACTTGATCTCGGCGCGACAGGCGGACGGCTATCTGGGACCGTTCACGCCGGAACTCCGCCTCACCTCCGACCGATGGGACATTTGGGGACACTACCACTGGATGCTCGCGCTGATGATGCACTACGACGACACGGGCGATGACGCCGCGTTGACCGCATGTCGCAAAGCGGGCGACTTGTTGTGCGAGACGTTCGTCGGCAACGACGCGCGCATCCTCTCGCCGGAACAGAACTTGGCGATCCTGCATGGCGCGTGCGAACTCTACAAACGCACGGGCGCGTCGTCGTACCTGAAACTCGCCGAGCGGATCATCGAGGAACAGTCGAAGCCGGATAGTTGCCGCTATCTGGAAGACGCCGCCGCCGGACTCGAAATACAAGAGTTCCGCGCCCGACGGTGGGAAGGGCTGCACTGTATTCAGGGGATACTGGAACTCGGTTTGTTGACGGGCAACGGCGCGTTCATCGACGCCTTCACCCATATTTGGTGGGCGATGTTGAAGGGCGACCGCCACAACACGGGCGGTTTTTCATCGGCGGAGGCGTGTCAGGGCAACCCGTACGACCTGCGCGCAATTGAAACGTGCTGCACCATCGCGTGGATGGCGTTGACTGTCGATATGCTTCGCCTCACCGGAGACGCGCGGGTCGCCGACGAACTCGAACTGTCGCTGTTCAACGGCGCGCTCGGCGCGCAACACCCGTCCGGCAGATGGTGGACGTACAGCACGCCGATGGACGGCGACCGCAAGGCGAGCGCTCACGAGATCGTCTTTCAGGCGCGTCCCGGCTCGCCGGAGTTGAACTGCTGTTCCGTCAACGCGCCGCGCGGCATCGGCATGTTGACGGAGTGGGCGGCAATGACCTCCGAGCGTGGCATCGCCCTGAACTACTACGGACAAGGCACGGTGAGCGCGGCATTGGCGGACGGAACGACCGTCGCGCTCACGCAGGAGACGGATTACCCCGTCGGCGGCGAGATCACGCTGACTGTTGAACCGGATCGCACCGCCAACTTCGTCCTGTCATTGCGCGTCCCTCAGTGGTCGCGGAACACGACGATCCGCATCAACGGCGACGCGCTCCCCGCGCCGACGCCCGGCTCCTACGCGGAGATCGAACGGCTATGGCAACCCGGCGACACGGTGGAACTCTCGCTCGATCTGACGCCGCACTTCTGGGTCGGTGAGCGGGACGTGGAAGGCAAATCCTCCGTCTATCGCGGACCGATCCTTCTGACGTACGACCGCTACTTCAACGACATGGACCCGCACGACGTGCCTGAACTGGACGCGCGGAATCTTGCGTTGGAGCCTGTTCGGTGGGAAGGATGGGTCGAACCGCTGACATTGTGGCGAACGCGCGGCGCGGATGAGCGCGACGTACTCTTGTGCGATTTCGCCAGCGCGGGCGCGACAGGGACGCCGTACCGTTCGTGGCTGGCGATTGGCGGGCTGTCATCTGGCGCGTTCAGCCGCGACAATCCTTTGCGGATGACTCGTCCGCGTGATTGACGATGTTGAGACGGCGCGCGACGCGGTTCAACCCCAATGCTATCGTTGCGCGGAAGCCGTAATCGCGCGCTTCAACCCGATCCGGTTGGTGATCCCGCGTCCCTCCGTCACCTCAACGAGTTGGTTCGCCTCGACGCTGCGGAGCGTTTCGCGCCGTCCCGACGGAAACACGATCTCCACGCTCTGCGCCTCCGTGAGATGTCCCAACCCGAACGTCAGCGTGTACTCGCTCTGCGAGGCGTAACTCCCGCCTCCGCGCACGATCCCTTGCTGCTTGCCGCCGCGCGTCGTGACGACCGCCGTCGCCCCAATCGCGTCCTGATTCGACTGGTCGCCGATCAACCGCAGTCGCAGCAGGTTCGACCCGATGCTCTCGTTGCGGAATACTTTGGCGATCCCGTTGCTGAGCGTGACGACAAGATCGAGGTCGCCGTCGCCGTCGAGGTCGCCGTACGCCGCGCCTCGCGCGACGATGGGCTTCTACAGCCCCGCTTCTTTGGCGATGTCCACGAACTCTTTGCCGTTCTTGCGGTTCTGGAATAGGTGCATCGGTTGCGCGTACGAGACGGTTGATTGCACCTTCGCAATCTCGTTTTCGACATGACCGTTCGCCAGAAACAGGTCGAGCCACCCGTCGCCGTCCGCATCAAAGAAAAACGCGCCGAACGTCAGCGTCAACAACGACGCCTGCCCGATGCGCGTCTCGTTCGCCGCGTCGATGAACAGCCCGTTGCCCTCGTTCTTGAACAGCGTCACCATCTCGTTTGAGAAGTTGCCGACGACGATGCTGTACCGCCCGGAGCGGTCGTAGTCCGCGGCGTCGACGCCCATGCCCGCCGTCGCCACGCCCATCTCGTTGAAGGCGACGCCGGAGATCATGCCGACCTCCTCGAACTTGCCGCCGCCGAGATTGTCGTACAGTTTCGCCGGTTCCGTGTCGTTCGAGACGAACAGGTCGATCCGTCCGTCGTTGTTGTAGTCAAACGCGACGACGCCGAGACTCTTGCTCGATGGGTCGTAAACGCCCGCCTTCTTCGAGACATCCGTGAACGTCCCGTTGCCGTTGTTGCGATAGAGGATGTCCGCAACGCCTTTGTACGATTCGGGCGTGCAGTACGACTTGTTCGTGCCGTCCAGCGTGCAGAAGATATCCGTCTGCGGCGTCCATTCGACGTAGTTGCAGACGTACAGGTCGAGCCAGCCGTCGTTGTCGAAGTCGAACCACGCGACGCCCGCGCCGAAGTTCGGGTTTTTGATGCCCGCCTGACGGGTCACATCGGCGAACTTGCCTCCGCCCTCGTTGCGGAAAAGGCGGTCGTCGCCGAGACAGGAGACGTACACGTCCGCGTCGCCGTCATTGTCGAAATCGCCCGTTGCGACGCCGATGCCGTACATGGGAACGTCCAGTCCCGACCCGCGCGTCTTGTCTTCAAACGCGCCGCCCGACTTGACATACAGTTTCGCCGTGTTCGGGCGTCGCGTCGGGTGTCCCTCGAAGTCCATGCCGTTCACAAATAGAATGTCGAGGTCGTTGTCGCCTTCCAAATCGAAGACGGCGACGCCGCTACCCATCGTCTCCGGCAGGTATTTTTGACCGAACGCCCCCGTATTGTGCTCGAAGCGAACGCCCCACTCCGTCGTCACGTCCGTGAACGTGACGGGAGCCTCCGCCGCCGCGCCAACCGCGATCACCAACGCGCCGAACCAAACCGAGACGCGCGATAACATGCAACTGCCCTCCAATGCCTTATCCAACGACTATTTCAGTGTTTCGCCGGGAGCGAGCGCGAACACTTCAACGCCTATACTTTCGACCAGATCAATCAACTCGTCCGGCGTCCCCGTCAGCGGTGGGAATGTCCCGTAATGACACGGGATGACCGCCTTCACACCGAGCAGTTCCGCCGCCTTTGCCGCCGACTTCGGGTTCATCGTGAATCGGTCTCCGATGGGAAGGAACGCGATATCCGGATCGTACATCTCGCCGATGAGCGCCATGTCCCCGAACAGACAGGTATCGCCCGCCGCATAAATCTTGAAGCGGTTGCGGAACTCGATCACGAACCCGGCGGGCTCTCCCGCGTAGGTAATCGACCCGTCGTCTTCGGTGATGCTCGAACTGTGGAAGGCGTTTGTCATCGACACGCGCACGCCGTTCACCTCGATGCTGCCGCCCTTGTTCATCGGCTGACAACTGCGATGACCGCGCTTCTCCAACCATTGATAGATTTCAAAGTTGCAGACGACGATGGACTGATACTGTTTCGCCAACGAGAGGCAGTCCGCGAAGTGGTCGCCGTGTCCGTGCGTCACGAGGATCGTGTCGATCCGCTCGAATGTCTTGTGTTCGTCGGGGCAGACGGGGTTGCTCGTCACCCATGGGTCGATGAGCATCGTCTGCCCGTCGTGGGCGATTTTGAAGGTGGAGTGTCCCAACCATGTGATTTCGATGCCGTTGTCTAACGCCATGCCGCTTCCTATGAGGTCGTTGGAGTCGTTTCCGGAGTGTTGGGAATGGTGCGGAGGTAACGCAACAGGGTGTCGCCGACATCGACCGCTTCAAATGCCGTCGATGTAGCGATCTGTTGACCGTGAACAGCCTTGTTTGCCACCGAGATGACTTCGTGTAAGGACGCGACGAGTTCGACGGGTAATATTTCATTTGTTGCCAGCAGTCGAATCAAATGTCCCGCGCTCATTTGCTTCTCATCGAGGCGTTCGTCAAGCCGATTCATCGCAAGACGGCGGAGCTCTTTTTCGAGGTCCATACGTATCTTCGCAAGCGCGAGCGGGCTGTCACGATGGGCGAGTTCTGTCGCACGAATGTCCCACGGTTCATCTTTAGTGACGGCATCTTCCTGCACAGGCAGGCTTTCGGCGTACTTCGATACGAGCTCCAAATTGAAGGAATAGTGGATCGAAGGAGCGGGTCGCGCTTGAATCTTGAAGGCGACCGCGTGCATCGTTGCCGCCATCAACACACCAGTCCCCAACAACACCGCAAGCGCGAACGGTTGATTCTGAAGAGCCGTATCGAGCACATATGCGAGATAGCCTGCGCCGACGGTCGCAACCGCTAAGGCGACGATCATCGCGTTGAGGTTATTCCGGTGCATCGTCGGGACCTCCCGATTCTTGTTCGCGCAGCCATCGAGCGAAAAACTTCTCAATCAACGCTGGAGCCAACTGATACAGCGCCACCCCAATCGCTAGGACACCTGCCGCCGCATGACCAGCCACCGCGAGTATGACACCGCCAACCAGCGCGAACGGCTTCAGCACGTTGTTGACGAGGTTGTCACGGTTCTGGATTCTTCGTCGGTGTTCGCCGTCTCGTTCAATCTCCAACTGTTCCGCGATCTCTCGCCGTATGATTGCCAAGACAAGCAACTCTCTTTCCGATGATGCCGTTGCGATTCGCTCGTCGATACGAGCCAATGGGTCGGGTTTCACCGGAAGGTGTGCGTCGTGGTCTCGCCGCTCATTCATCGTGAGTATACCTCACATGGGTTGACGGTAGAACCACCGTCATTTGGCGAAAAACGGAAACAACCTATTGACCGCCTCCTCGTTCAGCGACGATCCGTACTCGCATCCCTCGAACGCCTCCGCGTACTGAATCTTCCGACCCTTCGCTTCGCCGTACTGTTCGATCAGTTTGTCGCGCCACCGATCCGCGTTGCTGCGCCCGCCCCACCGCTTGCCGAGCCACTTCCGACGCGCCTTCTCGCCCTTCGGCACTTCGGAGAGATACCCACCGTTGTAGGGCAACCACTCGTACACCTGCGACGTGTGACAGTGCAGCATGTCCGCCTTCTGTTCCACCACCTCGTCAATCCCGACAACGACGGTCGGCGTGAAGGGGTACGGTCGCTGGAACCCGTCGCTCAGGTAGGCGATCACCGGATTCTTGGTGAGGTGCGGCGTGTCGGCGCAGACGTTCGGCACCGTCACCATGTAGGCGGAGTCCTGCACAAGGATCGACGTGTAGCGGTGATCGGGGTGATAATCGTTCGGGCGGTGGGTGAGGATCAGGTCTGGGTTGAATCGCCGAATCTCGCGGATGATCTTCTTGCGGTTTTCGAGCGTCGGTTCGAGTTCCCCATCGTGGTTGTCGAGGCAGATGTACTCGATCCCCGCAACCTCACCCGCGCGCCGCGCCTCCTCCATCCGCCGCTGCGCGAGCATCGCGCCGCCTTCCTCATGATGCCCCGCGTCGCCGTTCGTCACCGAGACGAACTTCACCCGATGCCCCAGCCGCGCCCACAGAATCGCGCTGCCACCTACCTTGATGTCGCAGTCGTCCGGATGCGCCCCGAAGACGAGAATCCCCAGTTGGTTACTCATTGGTTGCCGCTCCTTATCGCGTGTGTTGGTCGTCGCTGTCAAAACTCGGTGACAGTCATATCGCGGTTTCGGCGCGGAATCAATCGCGGGCGGCGCATCGAATTGCGTTTTGATGAGATTTGAAGTACGTTTCACGGTGTCGATCTCGTTCGTCACTGAGGTAGTTCCGATGACTCTAGGGCTTGAAACGCGCCAAAAAACGGTCGACGCGATCCTCATCCGAAACGATGGCGGGTACACGGCGTTATGCGCCGCCGTGCCGGGAGCGATCAGTCAGGGTGATACGGTTGAGGAGGCGTTGGTGAACATCCGCGAAGCCGCCGAACTCGTCATCGACGTTCTATCGGATGCTGGCGGCAACCCGTTTGACATGTCGGATCAACAGTTCAACATGATGCTCAATGAAGCGAAAGAACTTTGGGCGGAGTGTTATCTGGACGATCTCGGCATCGACCCGGATGCGGAACCCGTTCGCGTCAAAGAGTTGGCAATGAAAGCGGTCATTCACGATCAACGAACAGACGCTTCGATTCCACTCGATGTTGCGATCCTGATCGCCGCCATCCAAGTCTCGTTCTAATGCCGCCCCTTCCCGCGATCAACGCCGACATTCTTTCCCGCGTCTTGGAACGTCACGGATGGGTCTTCCAGCGACAACGAGGCAGCCATCGAATCTACACCAAAGACGGCGCGTCTCGTCCGATTCCCATCCCTCATCACGGAAACAACCCGTTGAAGCCGGGAACCGTCCGCGCGATCCTGCGCCAAGCGAGTATTTCACGAGATGAAGCCGTTGAAACGATCCGCTCGCTCTGACCGTCGTCAATCGACGCTCGCCCCCGAATCCCCCTTCACCGTGATAATCGGCGTCAGTTTGTGCGCGACCTCCACCAACCCCGCCTGCCTCCGTATGATCTCACCCACGTCCTTATACGACTGCGGCGCTTCATCGACATACCCTCTCGACGCCCGCGTAAACGTGTGCCTTAGCGACTTTTCGAAATCACCCTGCTGAATCGTCTTCTTCGCCTGACGCCGCGACATCACCCGTCCCGACCCGTGCGAACACGATTCGAAACTCTCTGCGCTCCCGCGCCCCTTCACGATATACGACGGCGTGCCCATTGAACCGGGGATGATCCCGATTTCGCCGCGCCGCGCCGAAGTCGCCCCTTTGCGGTGAACG
Organism: Candidatus Poribacteria bacterium; assembly: GCA_027625215.1. Lineage (GTDB taxonomy): Bacteria > Poribacteria > WGA-4E > JAQBWJ01. The sequence goes on along the minus strand of JAQBWJ010000005.1, from coordinate 4,345 downwards.
ACAACTTCCTCGCCGAAGTGCGTTTCGCGCCGCGCAAAGTTGTGGTGAATGTTGATCCCGTCGCCCCGCACGACGTTCCGTAAGTCGTCGTCGGACGGGACCCGCCCCTCGTCGCACAACATGAGGAAGTTCGCGTACGCCCGCTCCAGCATCCGCCAGCGGTTCTCCAGCGCGAACTCGACCGCCCACTCCATGTCGTGCAGATAGTCGTGGAACAGTTCGTCCTCCGATGGGAGGTACCCCAGTTTCGACGGATACTTCACCCCCGTCCGATCCAATAACCGCTCCGCCTGCTCGTCGTAGTGCGACGCGATCCGCAGTCCCGTGTGCCGCGACCCCGAATGCACCATGAACCACACGCGCTCGTCCGCATCGACCTGCGCTTCGATGAAGTGGTTGCCGCCGCCCAACGTGCCAAGTTGATACCTCGCCTTCTGCTCCATCAACGGACGCAGCGACGCCGCGCGAAACTCGGTGTCGTAACCGTCCCAATCCGATTTCGTCTTGTGGCTGTCGAACCCGGTCGGCACGTCGCCCCGCACCCCGTACTCCCAATCGCGCCAGAACGACTCTGCCGTGTCGCCCCGCTCGCGGATGCGCTCGCCGAGCTCTCCCCGCGTCACGTTCGTCCGATACGCGCTGATCCCGCACCCGATATCCACCCCAACGATGTTCGGCACGACCGCGTTTTTCGCCGGCAACACACTCCCGATCACCGCGCCCTGCCCCAGATGCACGTCCGACATGACGGCGATGTGCTCGTGGATGAACGGCAGTTTGCCCATCTCGTTCAACTGCGCCCGGCTCTGCGGTTCGATTTCGCCCTCCGAATCGACCCACACTTTCACGCGCGTTCCTGTCTCGGTCGTGAACTCAACCATTGTTCCCGTCTCCTATCGAAACACGCCCCACGCCGATGAAAAAAGGTAGAGACGCCAACCTTATCCCCCTCGACGTCAATCGACATGATACGACGGGACGCCTTTTTCAAGTTGCATGGCGTCCACCATCGACAATCAACGTTTCTCCGGTAATGAACGACGCTTCCTTTGAAGCGAGAAACAGAATGGGGCGCGCGATTTCAATTGGCGACGCCTGCCGTTTGAGGATACCGAGCCGTTCCGGGTTGTACGAAAGTTCGCGCTTCACGAACGCCTCCGCGTCGTCGCCTTCCTCGACGGCGCGTTTGATGTGGAACTGCGTCACCGTCCCGCCCGGCAGCACGGCGTTCACGCGAATCCCCGCGTCCCCGTGCGCGACCGCCATCGCCCGCGTCAGTGAGAGGATGCCGCCTTTCGTCGCGTCGTACTGCGGCATGTCGTCCCGCCCGATGAGCGCCATCGCCGACGACACGTTCACAATCGCCCCGCCGCCTGCCTCCGCCATCTTCGGAATCACACCCTTGCTCGTGAACGCGACGCCGAGCAGGTTCGTGTTGATGATCCAATGCCAACTTTCCTCCGTCGCATCGAGGATCGTCCCGTACACTCGAATCGCCGCGTTGTTCACGAGGACGGTGATCTTCCCGTAGGTCTTCGCGGCGAACTCCGCGATGCCCAACGCGGCGGTTTCATTGCCGACATCCGCCTCGTAGGGTGTCGCGTCCCCTCCGTTTGCGTTGATCCCATCCGCCACCCGCGTCGCGTCCCCCAAATACCGATCCACGATGACGACCTTCGCCCCTTCGTTGGCGAACTCGACGCAACACGCTTCGCCGATCCCCGACCCGCCGCCCGTCACGACGGCGACATCGTCCTCGAACCGCATCGTCTCTCCTCTCACATCACGACTTCTTCATCAACGTCTGCAACATCGTCTGCATCATGTCGAGTTGTTTTTGCAGCCCGCGAATCAGTTCGCGCGTGTCTTCCCGTTCTTGGCGAAGATCGTCTTCCAACTGCTCCATCCGTTGACTGTACGCGTTCACCTGCTCAGGCGCGACCGACCGCACGCTCCCCACGTTCCCGGCGACGCTGTGAGCGTCGTACGCCGTCGTCGCGGACTGCGAATCGTTCCGGTTCGTCGCCGAGTTCAGCCGTTTCCGCTCCTTGTCGATCTCGCTTTCGGGGATGTAGTACTTGTACCGCCCCGTGTCGTCGAACGGTCGCTTGATCGCCTGTATCGACCCGCGACGAATCTGCATCCTCAGCGCGGACTCGCTCTTGTTCAGCAGCCGCGCCGCCTCCTGTAAGTCGTACGCCTTCTCTTCTTCCGACTTCACGGTATCTTCCCTCATCCGTTTCGACATGGTGCCCATCACCGTGCTCCCTCAATCATGCTTCCGCAACGTGGTCGAAAACCTCAGGAACGACGCTCTTCTACGTCTCCTCGTATAAGGTCATACGTAAGGGCACACAAGTCGTTTCGTCAACTTCACGAAAAAAGCGTACTTTTTATTTCGTTTACCCGTAACCTAACGTGTTAGGTTAACGTAGGTAAGGGTGTTCAGTTGATTCCGATTGGTTTAAAGGCTGATATCGAGAAGGGATACGCATCATGTCGCCGACAATCATGTTCCCCCAACCGACCACTCAACGACCCGTTCACGCGACCACGTTGAGCGACCCCACGTTACGTAAACAGATCGACCGCCTTGTCCGCCGAGTCTGCGTGAAGGCGGGTCGCGCCGAGTTGATCGAAGACGCGATGCAGGAGGCGTGGGTCGCCTGCGCCGAACTGCTCGACAAGTACGACCCCGAAACGGGCGTGCCGCTCATCAGTTTCCTCCGACCGCGCGTGTACTGGACGGTGCTCCACTACTGCCGGGACAACTCCGGCGCGTTCTCGATCCCCGAACGCATGTGGCGCAGCCGCCGCGCGGAAGGCAAAGACGACCTCAATTCAGCGATCTACACGGTGTCGCTCAACCAGTCCGACGATCCGACGGAAGAATCGAACGACATCCGCCTCACTCAAATCCCCGACAGCGAGCAGGTCGGCGGCGTCTATTTCGGGTCGATGATGCGCGACGATTCCATCTGGCGGCGGCTGGAGTGCTCGCAACTGAACGCGCTCATCGACCGCCTCGAACCGAACGAGCGGACTGTCGTGCAACAGTTCGGCGAAGGCTTCGGTTGCGCCGACATCGCCCGCGAGATGGGCGTCTCGCGCCAACGCATCCATCAGGTGTTGCACCGCGCGTTCGACAAAATCCGCGTCTGGTGGGAACAACCGACGGCGGCGTAACACAAAGACGTTCCCTCTCCCTGAGAGAGAGTTAGGGTGAGGGGTTTTACGACAACCACCACGCATCGAAGTTGCATCAAACGACGAAAGGAACGATGACGATGAAGATTCTGGTAAGTTTCGCGCTGTTGGTCACATGGGCGGCGGTGTCCTCGACGCTCCTGATGTGGATCGTCGGCTGATCGAGTCGGTTTGACGGGCAATGGACACGCGCGTTTACTTGGGGAAAATGCAACATGTCGAAATCACGAAATCCGATAGATCACCGTCTCACGGAGATCGAATCGATGTTCGACCCCGAAAACACGTTGCATCATGTTGTATCGTTGACGATGCGAAAGGCGCGAATGTTCCGATTCGCCCATGTATCCGATAAGCGTTGTGCCTCCGGCGTTCGCTATGGTACACTTCGTCTCCGCTAGGCAAGATGCCCCGTATCAGACACAATACGTTCGATCATCCGGGACAAGTTTTGGATGCTATAGAGGTGCCGTTTGCGGAACGGACTCTCACGAGGAGGCAAGTTGATCATGCGCCGAACCCATCTTCACGGATTGGCGATTACGCTCGGCGTCGCCATCATCTATGGCGTCGGGTGCGCCGGACAAGGGTCGCCACTCGGCAGACTGGCGCCCATCCATCCGATGGAAAGTTATCAAGGCGACTACGCGAATATCATCGTCGATACGGAGACGGAACCGGGAACGACGCTCGAACTGACTCAAAAGGGCGTCACGGTGCGATGCCAGTTTTGGCGACGCTCCGACCTCGACCGCAAATACAACCGAGGCGCAGACCTCTCCGCCTTCTACTCCCCGCAGAACTGGAAGCAGGGCGAACAGGTCGATGTCTTCTGGGTCGAAATCGTCAACGACCTTGACCGCTCTATCCGAATCGATCTGTTTGAGTTCGAGATCATCGACACGCTCCTTGTGCGCGGCGACGACCCGAACGTCTACACCTTCGTGCCCGAAGAAGAGAACATCAAACGGCTTCTCTACAAAAAGGGTCAGACGCTCGACATCACGAACGGTTTCAAAACGGTCAAGCCCGACCTGATCGAAACGCAGCTGCGCGCCATCGGCAACGAAATCCCCGCGAAGACGACCGTCAAGGGGTATGTGCCGTTCTTCAGCGTGAAGTTGAACCAGATCCAAGA
>JAQBWJ010000708.1 GCA_027625215.1 Candidatus Poribacteria bacterium | reverse complement strand
CCCACCGCACCCGACAATCCCGATCCGATACAATAGGAACTCTCCCCTACACGTTCAATAGGAACTCTCCCCTACACGTTCAATGCGCGACGCGCCTCCGCGATCAACGCCTTCTGTTCTGCCTCCGTCAGCATGATCGGCGCGTACTCGCCCTCCGCGCAACGTTCCAAAACGCGCCCCATCTCCGCCGTGCGCGTCGTCCCATCCGTCATCTGACGCACGATATCCGCGACCTGCCGACAAACGGCGCGTCCATCCCCAACCCGCACACCATCCAACCTCGACTTCAAGTCGGACGGCTCTGCGACGGACGCGCGGTAAGGCGGCTCCATCGGCGCATCCGCAACATCGGTTGGATGAGGGCGCGATCCGTTGAAAACTCGTCTCCCGGCAAACGCCCCCGCGACGACAACGACAATCACCAGCCCGATCCACACCAACGTCATCAGCGAACGGCGCGACCCGGAAGCGGTTGTCGATGTCGATAACGTCGCTCGCGGCGCGGCGACGGCTAATTGCCGTGTGCGCGAATCGGAGCGCACGTACGCCCCTCTCGTCGGCGAAAACATCACTATCTCCGGCACTGAAACCTCCAACGTCCCTTCGCGCTGCGGAATCAGCACGTACTCATAGTTCCGTGTGCCCCCGACCAATCCGTCGATGAAATCTTCCCTATCGGTGATTTTCGGGTCGTACAGCGTCGCCCCTTCGACGGTCGGCTTCGGCGGCATCGTGATCGTCCCCAGGTTTCCCCTCCCGACGATGTTCACATGTAACCGCACCGAATCGCCCACCGCCGCCGCAAGTTCCATCAGTTCAACACTCACGACGAAATCACCCACCGCCCCCGAAAAGTCCGTTGGGACGGGCGACGGCAGCGGTTTAACGTTCACCGACAACGGTTCCGTGCGGATTTCTCGCTGCGGACGACCACCGAAGGCGGGCACCAACAGCGTTGTCGGCGGAATCGTCTTTGCGCCGGGCGTCAGTGGAAACAGCGCGAGCGTGATCTCCTCAACGTAGAAGCTCCGCCCGTCGATCTGCTCTTTGGGGTTCGACGACGCGGGTCGTTGCGCGATCTCCCGAGACGTGAACCCTTTGAACTCAGGGAATCGGTATTGCGGGTCTTTCGGTTGCCAGTTCTCGAAGTAGTAACGGAAGCGATAGGTAATCTGTCCGTGATTGTACGCTTCCGTCGGCTCGGCGAAGGCGCGCACGAACAGCCTCCCGGTCGAGTCCGTGATGGACGACGCGGTGGTCGTCGCGTTCGACGCGGCTCTTGATGCCGACCGCCGAATGCGCTCCGTCTCCGAGTCCGCCGTCGGAGGCGCGTTCGCGTCGTTTACTTGGATGACGGTCTGTTCGCGGTAGGTCGTCCCGTTTGCGTTGAGCGTCACGGTGATCTCATTCCGCCCGCCGCGTATCGGCACAAGGATAAATCGCCACTGAACGCCGATATTCCGCGCCACGCCGCTCGCGTCCGTCGTTTGAAGCGGTTTCCCTTGAGCGGGTGGCAACGGCTCGGCGGCGAAGTTCGCGGATTCAACGGTTGGCAGTCCGTAACTGGCGAGATTCGTCGCGTGGAGGTCCACGCGCAAAAAGATGTTCTCGGTAAGATCGATGACGCGCGACGACGGCACAACTTCAAGAGACTGTCCGAACGCCGTCGCCCCGAACATCACCCAAACGAACAGCGCCCAACGTCGCATCACCAGTCCTTTTCGACGTTGTACTGAGGCGGCAGCATGTTTTTAAGCCGCTGTTGCTGTTTCGCGGAGTCGTCTTCGCCGAGCATGTCGAGCAACCGCTTCGCCTCGTCTTGAGACATGCCCGCATCGTTTTGAGGTTGCGGTTCCTTTGCTCCGTCGCCCGGACGGGGCGTCGGATTGGGGGTATCGTCATCCGGTGAGCCGCCGGAGACGGCTTGTTGCCGCAGCATCTCCAGCGTCACTTCAAGGTTGTGTTTGGCAGGAACGTCGTTCGACACGAGCCTCAACGCCTCTTGATACGTCTCGGCGGCGCGGGAGTACTCGCGTTCGTTGAAGTAGGCATTGCCCAAATTGTATAGCGCGCGGAACCGCAGTTCGCCGCCTCTCCCACCCATAAACTCTTCTCCTCGCGACGGCGGCGAGTTCGGTCCCGGCAGAATCGACCCGGACGGCGATCTGTTCCCGAATTCGGGGTGCGTGTGTTCTCCTTCAGGTTCCGCTTCGCCACGCACCGATTGAAGCAGTTGTCCGGTCGCCTCTTTCGTCTCGTTCATCGCCGAGAAGGTCGTGCCAAGGTTGTATCGGAGCCGCGCTTCGTTCTCGCCGCCGGGTCGCGTTTTGTGGAGCAGGTTCTGGTAGGTTTGCGCCGCCGCCTCAAACGCTCCTGATTGATAGTCCGCCAACGCCCCGTCCGCCACTTTCGCCGAAGTATCACACCCCAACACAAAACCCACCAACGCCAAGACCCCCCACAACCGCCAAGCCAATGCACGCCGTTCCCTCTCCCTCGA
>JAQBWJ010000707.1 GCA_027625215.1 Candidatus Poribacteria bacterium | reverse complement strand
GACCGACCGCGCGAAGAATGGCCCCGTGACCCTCAAGGTGAACTCCGCATGTATACCCGTCGTTTAAATCTTGACGCCTTGCTTGCCGAATCGCCCTGAAGGGAGGTTTCGGTGAACGCCACTGTCTCGACGCCCGTGATTCAATATCGCCCGTTCCGCCTGATCGAAGACACGCGGGAAGCCGTTGTCGTGACGACGGCGAAGGCGTGGGATTCGGCAGCGCCGAAGCTGAACGGGCTGAACGTCGCCTCGCGCCTCATCGTTGAGGAGGCGACGGAACACCATTTCAAGCAACTGTCCAAGTCCGCCGTCGGCGAGGTCGTCTACTCGGTTGGCGCCGGGCTTGCGGCGGACGCCGCCAAGTGGGTCGCGTCCAGCCGAAACCTTCCACTCGTGATGCTGCCGACGGCGATCACGGTGGACGCCTTTTTCACGGGCGTCTCCGGCGTGAGACAGGACGGCTGCGCTCGGCGCGTGCCAACAACGGTAGCGAACACCGTCATCATCGACTTCGACACGCTCGCGTCCGCCCCATCGCCGATCCGCGCGGCGGGCATCTGCGACGTGCTGTCGATTGCGACGGGCTCGTGGGACTGGAAGTTTGCCGAAAAACACCGCATGAATCCGGTCGATCAACCGTACGATTCCGCCGTCGCAAAAATGGCGCAGTCGATTCTGGACGCCGCGCTTGAAGCCGCCGCCGACGCGGGCGCGGGCGATCACGAGGGGCTTCAACGCCTCATCGAATGTCTGGTGATGGAAGCGCAACTCCGCAACCTGATCGGTCATTCCCGCCCGGCGGAAGGCAGCGAACACTACTTCGCCTACGCGGTCGAAAACGAGTTTCCTCGCCCGATACCGCACGGCGATCTGGTCGGACCCGGCATCATCATCGCGCAGATTCAGGGGCAAGATACGGAACCGCTCCGCGACGCGCTGGAGGCGTGCCATGTCCCGTTGAAACACATCCCGTCGCACACGATCACCAAAACGTTACAGACACTTCCCGATTACTGTCGCCGCCACGAACTGCCGTTCGGAATCGCCCATGCGCTCACGCCGTCGATGATTCCGACGATCTTCTGACTCGCCTCTCCTTGCCCCCCTGCTCGTCGGGGTGAATCGTGGTAGACTGTTGGTGAAAGGCGTATCACCCTCTTATGTCGAACACGTTCCATACCCGCAAGTCTCCCGAAGACGCGACCCTCGCGCGCATCCGCGACGCCGTGTTGTCGGTGACGCCTGCCCGCGCTGTGTATCTATTTGGTTCGCGCGCTCGCGGCGATCATCGACCGGACAGCGACTACGATGTGCTCGTTGTCACGTGGAAGACGCCCGATGACCGCGTTCTCGACACCGCGATCCGAGAGCGGTTGAACGGGTTGCGCGTCGATCTGAAGATCGTCTCGGCGGAGCGGTTCGAGTGGCGTAAGCGGTTTGCGAACACGGTGGAGCGCGCGGCGGATCGGGAGGGGATCGTATTGGCGATGACGACGGAACACGACGACCGACGTTCGATGGCGAATGAGTGGTTTGAAAACGCTCGCATTGATCTGGATGGGGCGCACGATCTTTCAAACCGAGAGAAGTATGCGGCGCTGATCTGTTTCCACGTACAGCAGTCGGTGGAAAAGAACCTGAAAGGGTTTCTGACGCTTGACGATGTCGATGCGCCGCGCACTCACCAAATCGGCGACCTACTGTCCATGTGCGTCGAGATCGACGAGTCTTTTGCGGCGTGGAACGACTCGCTGCCGAAACTGACGGAATACGCGGTCCAGACACGTTACTCATCGGATAAGCCGGGTTCGGAAGAGGTGAACGCCGCGTTGGAACTCGGCGCGGCGTTCCAAGCGTTTATCGACGCATTGCTGGCTCCCGAACAGGACTTGAATAGATGACGCACCAAGTTAAAATCCCCAAATCGACCGACGATGCGACTCTCACGCGCATCCGCGACGCTGTTCTGTCGGTGGCTCCGGCGCGCGCCGTTTACCTGTTTGGTTCGCGCGCTCGCGGCGATCATCGAACGGACAGCGACTACGATGTGCTCGTTGTCACGTGGAAAACACCCGATGACAACGTGCTCGACAAGGCGATCCGAGAGCGGTTGAACGGGTTGCGCGTCGATCTGAAGATCGTCTCGGCGGAGCGGTTCGAGTGGCGCAAGCGATTTCGGAACACGGTGGAGCGCGCGGCGGATCGAGAGGGGGTCGTTCTAGCGATGAGTACGGAACACGAGGATCGTTTATCGATAGCGGAGGATTGGTTCAGACGAGGGAGGAACTGTCTCCGAGTGGCACAGGCGGTGCGGGACGACTTCGATCTTGCGAACAACATTTGTTTCAATGTTCAACAATCGGTCGAACTTCACCTAAAGGGTTTCCTGACTCTTCATGACGCGGACGCGCCGCGAACGCACGAAATAGGCGAACTGCTGCCGCTCTGCATAGAGATCGACGAATCATTTGCGAAATGGAACGAAACGCTGCCGAAATTG
>JAQBWJ010000706.1 GCA_027625215.1 Candidatus Poribacteria bacterium | reverse complement strand
GGCGCGCGGATGAACGCGGGCGCGCACGGCAGCGATTTCTCCGAAATCGTCGTGTCCGCCGAAGCGCTCTCGTGGAACGGCGATTACGTCCGGCTCGATCACGACGCCTTGAAGTTCGAGTACCGCACGTCGATCATCGGCGAATACGTCTGCGCGACCGAGATGACTTTCTCGCTGACCCCCGACGACGCCGAAGCGGTCGACGCCCGCACGAAAGAGTACTACTACCAACGGCTCGGCTCGCAGCCGCTGGCGTTGCCGAGCGCGGGGTGCGTGTTTAGAAATCCGAGCGTCGGCGCGGCGGGCAAAATCATTGACGAACTTGGGTTGAAAGGGCTATCTGTCGGTGGCGCGCGCGTTTCCGAAAAACACGCGAACTACATGGTCGGCTCCGACGGCGCGACGGCGCGGGACGTGATCGAACTGATCGGACTGGTAAAGCGGTTGGTCAAGGAACGGATGGGGACGGAACTCGAACTGGAGATCAAAATCATTGAAGCGGAATAGAACGTCACCGCGTGGCGAGCCGCCTCGCAAGCAAGTCTTCCGCGAGATGCGAGACGCCAAGAAGACGACGAAAAACGACAAAAAATCGGCGCGTACGGCGAAACAAACGTCGAGCCGAACGGTGCGACCTCGCGCGCCTATCTCAACGCCGCGTCGGTCGGACGCGATGGCGAACCACCACCGCACCATGTCCGCGAGCCGGGAGGCGACCGCCTCTCCGTTGCAATCGGCGAAAAAAGAGCGACACGCGCGAAAAACGATGCAACGCCGCGCGAACCACTACCGTTGGTTATTCATAATCGCGCTTGTCGTGGTAGCCACGACGGTGATCGTGTTCGAGGCGATCCAATACCGTGAGGCTCGTGTGTGGGGCACCGAACTGTTTCTCCTTGAAGAGATACAGGTGTCCGGTAATACCCGCTTGCCTACCGATGAAATCGTCGAGACGATGGACCTCGCCGTTGGCAAAACGACGATGCAAGATGTCGAAGCCCGATCTTTGGAAACTGCCCTGTTCTCGGCTTTTGCCGATCTTCAATCCGTGAAGGTGGTCCGCGACGTTCCCGCCGGGAAAGTTTCGGTCACGCTGATTGAACGTCAGCCCGTTGCCCGAGTTCAGGTACGGGGCACGACGGTCGTTGTTGATGCGGAAGGCTTTCCACTCGATAGACCGTTCGTTTTACCGCCCCCAACGTCAGACGAATCGACGCACGAACAGATGGCAACTCCGACGATTGACGAGATGTTGAACGCGCTTCCGCTGGTTCTCGCCGACGCATCCGAGTCGGAAGAACCGCAAACGCCCGTCACGGGCGAAGCGTTCGCGCGCGGTCTCCGCGTCGTGAACCTACATGAGGCGATGATAGGTCAACGTCAAGCCGAGTCGGGCGAAAAACCCCGACTCGACTCCGTCGACGCAAACGACCCGAACAAGGTCGTCTTGCAGTTTGACAGTTCGGAAGGGCGTCTCGTAACGGCGTGGTTGTCTGAAAATAGTTTGGAAGAAGGGCTTGTCAACCTCCTGCACGTGCGCGACTATCATAGCAACGCGCACCCAATTCAGGCGGGTGCTTCGTCAACGGGGGAGTCTTCGCGTGTCCTGTCTGAATCTCCCTCCAACATTTCTACATCGGTAGGTTTGCCGACTTCTGCCAATGGAGCGCCTCCGCGTGTCCAACTGCCGGAGTCTGCGCCCAACCAGGCGTTGCCGTCGAGTTTGATCGAAGAACGCTACGATGCCCGATATGACAGCACTATATATGTAACTTCGCTTCGCGGAGGGCACAATGGCTAGGGAAGACATCGTTGTCGGGCTGGACATCGGTACCAGCAAAATCGCTTGCGTCATCGGAGACGTGGGCAGGGGCGTCGAGAACGCCATCGAGGTCATCGGGGTCGGCGTCGCCGATTCCGAAGGGTTGAGAAAAGGCGTCGTCGTCGATATCGAAACGACGGCGGCATCCATCCGCAAAGCGGTTGATGCCGCGGAGGTGATGGCGGGGGTCGAAATCGGCTCCGCCTACATCGGAATCGCGGGCGGACACGTCACGGGGCAAAACGTCAAGGGGTTGGTCGCCGTCTCCGGCGAAGGGAACGTCGTGACGCCCGAAGACGTGAACCGCGTCATCAATGCGGCGAAGGCGGTGGCGATTCCCGTTGAACGGGAAGTGCTCCACGTCCTCCCGCAGACCTACTCGGTCGATGGCACGGACGGCATCCGCGACCCGGTCGGCATCTCCGGCGTGCGGCTGGAAGTGTCCGTACATATCGTGACGGGAGCCGTCACGTCGGCGGCGAACCTGGTGCGATGCGCGCATCTCGCTGGGCTATCCGTCGAAGATGTCGTGTTGGAACCGCTCGCGTCTGCCGAAGCCGTCCTGAACGACGACGAGATGGACATGGGCACCGCCCTGATCGACATGGGCAGCGGCACGACCGATGTCGTCGTCTACAAGAGCGGCGCGTTGATGCACACGGCGTCTCTCGGCGTCGGCGGCTGGCA
>JAQBWJ010000705.1 GCA_027625215.1 Candidatus Poribacteria bacterium | reverse complement strand
CGGGAGCCATCCTGATCGGACACTCCGCGTTCGACCGACTGCTCGGTTACGGGTTGAAATACCCGGACGCCTTCAAGCACACGCATCTGGACGGTTTCGACCCCGCGATCACCGCGACGGACTCATAGGTCGCGCCGCTGAAAGACGAACGCCGACGCGCCCAGCACGACGACCAGATAGACGAAGACATAGAGCAAATCCCACCATGTCGCCGTCGGAGGCGAGACGGGACCCGGTATCAGCAGCGATTGTGCGCCCGTCGCGCGGCTGATCCAACTGCCGATCTTCCCCGTCGGGACGATGTATCCCGACAGTTCCGCCGTCCCGTTGATGATGACCGCTGCCGCCTCATACCCCATCTGCTTCATCCCGACGCCGATGGCTCGCAACACGCCGTAATGTTGCGCCCCGACGCCCCATGAAAACATGCTCAACCCGACCGCGATCCACGTCGAGGCGACCACTGAAAACAGGATGCCCAACGTGACGAACAGCGTCGGCATGAGCAAACTCACCCCCGTCGTCCGCATAATCGCCCATGGGATTTCGCCGGTGCGAACGCCGATGATCGCGCACAACACAACACCCAAAATGAGCACGTACACGCCCATCACCGCGTTCAACCCAAGCCACTTCCCTAAAATGATCTGACTCCGCCGGATCGGTTTCGTGACGAGCGTATACAGCGTGCCGGACTCCTTCTCAGGGGCGATGGAGCCGCATGCCAAGATCATGGCGATCAACGCGGCGAACGTCCGCATGATCCACAACCCGCCCATTTGGATGCCTTGCGTCGCAAACTGACCTGTCATGCGGTTGCCGCGCCGACCGCGTCGGCGAGACTCGCGCTCCCGATCAGGCGATTGGGCGTTTTCCTCGACCGTCGAGCCGTCGCGCGGCGCGTTAGACTCCACCGACGGCTCTTCAGCGCCCGGAGCGGGAGCCTCCGCCTCTCGGTTCGAGGCGCGTTCCACCAGCGTGATCATCGTCACCATCCCGCCGAAGAAGATCAGCGACAGGATCACGCCCGCCAGAAACGTCCGCCGTCGACGCGCTTCGAGAATCGTCAATCGGGCGATCTCAAGCGTCTCGTTCATTCGGAACCGCCTTCCACCACGCGCACGAAAAAGTCTTCCAGCGTCTCCCGATGTGGCGTGATGGCTCGCACGCGCGCGCCTCCGTTCACCAGTATCGCCGCGATCCGCTCCGTCGCCTCTCCGTCCTCGGCGAACACGTTGAAATGCTCCGCGCCGTTGATCGGATCAACGCGCCCCACCGATTTGATCTCGCTCATCACCGACTCGGACACGCCGAGCGCGCGCACTTCGATACGGAGCGTCGCGCCCAACAGTTCGCTCATCGAGCCCTGCTGAACGACCGAGCCGCGATTCAGGACGGCAACGCGGTCGCAACACAGTTCCACTTCAGACAACAGGTGCGAGTTCAGAAAGACTGTCTTGCCAGCCGATTTCAGGTGGAGCAGCACGTCGCGCACCTCTCGGCGTCCGAGCGGGTCAAGCGCGGAGGTCGGTTCGTCCAACACGAGCAGGTCGGGGTCGTGAATCAACGCCTGTCCCAAACCGACGCGCTGCTGCATCCCTTTCGAGAATTCGCGGATCGGCGAATCGGCGCGTTTGCCCAACCCAACAAGATCAAGCGTTTCGGGGATGCGGCGATCCAAGTCGGCGTTCGACATCCCCGCCAACCGTCCGTGCACGCGCAGAAGTTCCGCCGCCGTCAAAAACTCGTGGAACCGGAACTTTTCGGGGAGAAACCCGACGCGCCGACGCGCCGCCGGGTCGCCGAGCGGCAGTCCGAACAGTTCGCCGCGTCCGGCGGTCGGGGCGATGCAACCCAGCAACATCATCACGGAGGTCGTCTTGCCCGCCCCGTTCAACCCCAAGAAGCCGAACACTTCGCCGTGCGGAATCTCGAGGTTGAGCGATTGAACGGCGACGGCGCCGCGTTTGTAGACCTTTCTCAGACCCTCTGCGCGAATGGCAAGCGTCACGGCAAGTTGCTCCCTATCCTTCTGGTCGTCAAATGTTGTCCCCTTCGGTGAGGCGGTAGATATCGCCAGGTTTGCCGAGCAAGATGAGCACGTCGTTTGCTTCGATGGCGGTGTCCGCCGCCGGAACGCCGATGACGACGACGCGCCCTCGGCTGGTGCGACGAATCGTGACGACGCTCACTTGGAAACGTTTTCTCAGATCGAGTTCGACGAGCGTTTTGCCGACGAACTCATCGGGCGTCTTGACTTCGGCGATGAGGTACTCGTTCGACAGATTCAGAAAATCGACGAGTCCGGGATTGATGAGCCGCTGCGCCAATCGTCGCCCGGCGTCTTCCTCCGGCGACACGACGTTCGGGATACCCATTCGTTCGAGAATCAGTCGATGCGTCACCGTTGAGGCGCGCGCAAAAATGTCTTTGACGCCCATCAACAACGAGATATTATCAAATGTTGTGTATGGCGTTCAGGCGGCGTCCTCGGTAGCCTCCTGGTCTTCGGC
>JAQBWJ010000704.1 GCA_027625215.1 Candidatus Poribacteria bacterium | reverse complement strand
GGCGGTCGGATGCGCGGGGTGAACCCATCCGACAGATGCGGCGCGGATGTCAGAAAGAACACTCCGGCGTCATCTTGATATTGGATTTCGACGAACGCCGCGATATTTGAGGTCGGCTCGATCTCTAACCCGACGTGATAGCCTGATCCAGTTTGTGGGTCTTGTTTCTGCATCGGATACCGTTTGAATGTCCATGCACCATCGACGCTGAGCATCAGTTCGACACTGATTATCCCCTCGCCCGGACGGGGGTACGCGACGGAAAATGTCACCCTTCCTTCACGGGGATTCGGACCCAACGCGAAAAAGGGAGTTTTCGGAAGTCGAGATGGCGCGTCTCCGTGAAGCACATGGCGAATTCCCGCATTCAGATTCATTGCGATCCTCGTCCACATCTCGACACCGTTATTGTAGGTGTCGTAATGCCCCGCGTCGCTACCATAGTAGCCGTGATCCCCGTCTACGATGATTTCTATCCGCCTGTTGGAGTCCCTATCGTTGGCAGCTTCCACCATCGCAGCGGCTGAGGTGATCGGGAAGAACTCGTCCTGCGCCCCAATCACGATCCACACGAACCCGTGCAGTTGGTCGAGATAGTTCACCGGGTCGTAGTACTGAACAAACCGCTTCCACGCCTCCGAGTTCTCATCCCGCCCCGTCGGCGCGAGCACCAACAGCGACACCCAGTTGTGTTCGTATTGGACGGTGTTCGCAAAGTCGCCCGTCGCGGCAATCGGCATCGACAGGGCGATCCGGTCGTCCACCGCGCTCGTCAGCAGCGAGCAGATGCCTCCCCGCGACACGCCCGTCACCCCGATCCGATCACCACGCACCTCCTCTAGCGACGACAGATACGTGACCGCGCGCACGGCGGACATGACGTAGTGGTACATCCAACTGTTGCGCGGGTCGGTCGGCGGGTCGATGGCGAGCCACGTCTCGTAGACGCCGCCGGGCGCGTCGCGCGGACCCGTCGAGCCGCCTTCGCCAACGCGGTCGATGGCGAGGGTGATCGTGTTCGTGGTCGCCGCCGTATTCTTCGCGTCGCTCATCGCCGACGTGACCATGATGAAGCCCGGCAGCGGCGATTCCTTCGCGGCAACGGGCATCGCCAAATGTCCCGCGATGCGGATGCGTTCGCCGTCCCACTCATGCGAGAAGTAGGTAAACTCGCGCGCAATGAGCGTCTTGCCGCCGTGTTCGACCACCTGCTCGTCCGTGATTTCCACCTCGAGCGGCGCGGTCTTCGCCCATTCCAAGTCCCAAATCATGTCGGGTGCGGCGTGTGCCGTCGTGACAGCGAGTATCCAAAGCAGCAGCCATTTCATGCGACACATCGAGTACGGTTCCTCATCCTGAAGCAACACAGAAGGGGGCGAGAGATCAATGACGCATCCAGATTCCTATATCGCGCCCGCCGACACAAGCCGTCGAGCCGAGATTGAGATCACCACTTGGTTGAGCTCCGTCCCGGCGCAATGTGCGGGCGACGACATCATGTCACCATGCAACATCGTGGAACATGCTGAAACACGGTGAAACATCGTGAAACACGGTGGAACATTCTGAAACACCATTTTGACGCCTAATCGCGTTCAAACACCGATGAACACACGGTTCTTGTGTGAAACAGCCAACATCGTGTTTCACCCACTCCGTGTCTCCGACACCCCTCCCTCGCACATGAAAACTCGTTGACGGCGTGTCGTCATCTAATGGATGATCGCGCACGTCGCGTTCCGTTTGACATTCGAGGAGGTACTCACCATGTTCGGTTCCGCCCCGTACGCCTACGACCTCGCCGAAGGGTGGGGTTCGCTCCCTCCCGGCGCGTCGTTGACCCAAATCCCCGCCGTCGCCTGCGATTCCCAAGATCGTGTCTACGTCTTCTCCCGCAGCGACCACCCGCTGATGGTCTTCGACCGAGACGGCGCGTTCCTCCACGAGTGGGACCCCTCCCACTTCGAGGACTCGCACGGCATCTTCATCGACCGCCACGACAACGTGTGGCTCACCGACCGGGGAACCCACCTCGTCTACAAGTTCGACCCGACGGGCAACCTGCTGATGACCATCGGCACGCCCAACAAGTCGACCGAAGACGGCGGCATGTTCAACCGCCAGACGGACGTCGGCATCGCCTCAACGGGTGAAATCTTCGTGTCGGACGGCTACGTGAACCCCTATGTCCACAAGTTCGCGCCGGACGGCACCCACCTCAAAACATGGGGCGAACCCGGCGACGGTCCGGGTCAGTTCAACGTCGTGCACGGCGTCCGCGTCGCCCGACAAGACCGCGTGTGGATCTGCGACCGCGAAAACCACCGCATCCAAATCTTCGACGCCGACGGCACGTTCATCGAACAGTGGGGCGACATGAACCGACCCAACACCGTCTTCTTCGATCCGAACGACGACATCGTGTACGTCGCGGAACTGCTGCACCGCGTCCGCATTTTCACGTTGAAGGGCGAACTTATTTCCGAGTGGGGCGATGGGCAGCCGAGCGACACGCC
>JAQBWJ010000703.1 GCA_027625215.1 Candidatus Poribacteria bacterium | reverse complement strand
AACCCCCGTCACACCGAGTTCTTGGCATCGTTCCGAGAACCGTTGCGCCGTCTCGCCGTCCGCCGACTCCGCGAACGGTTCCGAGTCTGAGAGGCTCGAAAAACAGTACCCGCCGAACGCCGCCTCCGGGAAAACGACCAATTGCGCCCCGTTCCCGGCGGTCTCGCTCAGTTTGTCGAGGATCCGTTTGCGGTTGCCCGCGTTGTTGCCGAGTTCCACGTCCATTTGAACGGCGGCAACCCGCACCGTTGTGTCGCTCACGTTCTCGCCCCTCCCATGTTTCGATTACATGATGCCCGGCAGTTTCATGCCGCCCGTCAGTTTGTCCATCTCGGTCGCCATCAACTCCTGAGACTTGCGGCGCGCCTCGTTCACCGCCGCCAGCACGAGGTCTTCCAGCATCTCGACATCTTCGGGATCGACCACTTCCGGCGCAATCGTGATCGAGATGACCTCCTGCTGACCATTCGCCACGACCGTCACCATCCCGCCGCCGACCTTCGCCTCGACCGTCTTGTTCTTGAGCTCTTCCTGCACTTCCAACATGCGCTTTTGCATCTTCTGCGCCTGTTTGATCAGGTCGCCGAAACCCTTACCCATTTTTCGGAATCTCCCTATACGGCTATCGCGCTCTCGGTTTGTCGCCGATCTGCCCGGTGAATACGTCGAGCACCAACTGTTCCTGTTCGTCGCGCGCTTCTTTGGTCGATTTTTCGTCCGGCAGTTCGGCGCGGCTCGTCATTTCCTCTTTCCGCATCGTCAGCACGACGGGGACGGTCTGTCCGACAACGTTGCGGATTTCCGCCTCCAACTCTTTCTTCTTGTCGTTGACACGATTCAAACTGATGCGGCTCGCAAACGAGACGATCAACTGCCCCTCTTTAAGTTCCACCTTCGACTGACGCAAAAAACCGCCGACGAGCGGGATCGCCTTCGAGATGTTCTCCTCCACCATCCGCCACATCGGTTCCAGCGATTCCTGAGTCAGTTTGGCGGATGCGGCTTCTTCCACCGCGTTCGTAGCGGGCACTTCGACTGCGGATTCCGGCGAGAGGGGCGAGTCGTCGAGTTCGTCGTCATCATCTTGAGGGCGTTCGATCTTCACCGTATCGGCGCGCGAACCTGCCGTTGTGATCGCCTTCGGTGTCGGGGCGGCAACGGCGGGCTGTTCCACCCGCTGCGACGTTTGAGCGGCAATCGGCGCGGCGGCGAGCTTGTCCAGCTGCGACTCGAACGTCTCCAACCGATCCAGCATCGCCTCAATCGGGATGCCGTCTTCCAAGCGGCACACATCGAGCATCGCCAGTTCAAAGTTGTAGGCATCGTAGCCGAGCGTCTTGATGTCCTTCTCGGCGTGCATAAAGACTTTCAGCGCCCACTGAATCCGCTCGACGGACAACGTGTTCGCCTGCGCGATCATCTCTTCGATGCGGGACGAAGACACCTGAATCGTCTTCGAGAGTTCTGGGTTCACCTTGAGCCGCATCAACCCATGAAAATGGGTCGTCAGCAGCCGCAAACATTGGGACAAGTCCGCCCCCTGCCCGACAAGATCATGGGTCGATTGAAGCGCAAGCGGCGCGTCACGCCGAATGAGCGCGTCGAGCAGCAACGCCAACGCCTGAGCCGAACCAAACCCCAACATGCGACTCACGTCATCGACCGTCGCTTTGCCGTCGCTGAATGCGATCAGTTGTTCCAGGATGCTCTGCGCGTCCCGCAGACAGCCTTCCGACTGCTGCGCGATCAACCCCAACCCTTCGTCTTCAATCTCGAACGATTCGGCGGACAGCAGTTCGCGCAACCGCCCGACGATCTCCTCGTACGTCATCCGATGAAACTCGAACTGCTGGCATCGTGAGAGGATGGTCGGGGGGAAGCGGTTTTTCTCCGTGCTGGCGAAGACGAAAATGACGTGCGGAGGGGGTTCTTCAAGCGTCTTCAAAAAGGCGTTCCACGCCGCCATCGACAGCATGTGCGCTTCGTCCACGATGTAGACGCGGTACTTCGAGGAGACGGTGCCGAGTTTGACGTTTTCGCGCAGTTCGCGGATATCGTCCACGCCGTTGTTCGAGGCGGCGTCGATCTCGACAACATCGAGCGACCGCCCGACGTTGATCTCAAGGCAGGAGTCGCACTCGTTGCATGGTTCGAGGTCGTCGCTGCGGTTGGGGCAGTTCAGCGCTTTCGCAAACAGGCGCGCCATCGAGGTCTTGCCGACGCCTCGCGGTCCACTGAACAGGTAAGCGTGATGAACGCGCTCCGTCCGCAAGACGTTCTGCAACGTGCGGACAACGTGTCGCTGTCCGACGACTTCATCGAACCGTTGCGGTCGCCATTTGCGCGAGAGCGCGACGTATGCCATTCCGGTAGGCTCATCCCATCTTAAGGCGCATCGTAAACGTGGCGATGCGCCATCATTCGAGCCGCGATTCACCGCGTCGGCGAGGTATCGGCGGGATGCAACAATAAGTGTCGTGCACCCACCCTTCGACGGACAACTTCCGGGCGGTACTT
>JAQBWJ010000702.1 GCA_027625215.1 Candidatus Poribacteria bacterium | reverse complement strand
CTCAGGGTGACAGGTGGTTGGTTGACGTCGGATAATCGCGCAACAATTATTGCGGTCTTGTACTCAGAACGACACCGTAGAGGCGTCAGGGAAACCGAAAAGAATTAATGCGGTCTTTGCGAAGCGATTGCCCCCTTGCCTGCGCGTCGAAGACGGTCGGCGATGCGGTGTTGCCGCGTTCGAGGGCGATGTCCAGCGGGGTCAAGCCGTCGTAATCGGTCTCGTCGAGGCTCGCGCCGTACTCCAACAGAATATCGACGTACTCGGCGAACCCGGACTTGGCGGCGACGTGGAGCGGCGTCCAACCCCGATAGTTTCGCTCGTACATGTCTACGCCGTGATCGAGCAACGCGCGGAGTTGGTCGGGGCGGTCGCCGCGATTGCCCTGATTGCCGTTGCAGAGTCGGACGATCCCCACCGCGCGCGCCCCTTGTTTCAACAGCCGTTCCGCGAGTTCGGGAGACTCGATCAGCGTTTTGCCCGTCACCCCGACGCGCGTCGCGTCCGCGCCGTGTTCCATCAGGAGCCGCACCCACTCGACCTTCCCCGCATGAGCGGCGCGTTCGACCAGTCCGTGCGAGCGGTCGGCGGTCGCGCCGTGTTTTAGAAGGAGCTCCGCGAGCAGAAACGCGCTGCGGCGTTGCGCGAGGGTCAGAAGCGCGTCGCTGTGCGCCGGATTCAGCCCCCCGTGGTCGATGAGCAGTTGCGCGACCGCCTTCTGTTTCCCGCAAATCGCGTGGTGAAACGGCGTGACGGCGTAGTAGTCTTCGGCAGGATCGGCAACGGCTGCCGCGTCCGCCGATTCCGCCAAAAACGCCTCGACCCGTTTCTTGTCGCCGAGAAAGGAGGCGGTGTACAGGTCAATCACCGCGCCGTGAGCGAGAAGCGCGTCGGCGACCTCCTTGTGCTTGCGCGACATCGCCACGCAGTAGGGGGTCATCATCACGAGCGTTTCGGGGTTGGCGGTGAACCCGTACGTCACATTGCCGATGCCGGGAGCGTTCACGTCCGAGCCCTGCGCGATCAACTGCTCGACCATCTCCCGATGCCCGACGCGCGCGGCTTCCCACAAAAGCGTTCGACCCGCGCCCGCTCGTCGTTCGACCAACTCCGGCTCGTCGGCGAGCAACGCCTTCAACTTGCCCGTGTCGCCTTCAGCGACGACATCCCATCGTATTTTCCGGTAATGGTGAATCCGGCAACTGTGGTCTTTGTGGGCGGATTCCGGCGCGTTGACGAGCGCGCGGGCGATGGGTCCCAGACGCTTCAGAACGTCCGACACGATCCGATCCGCGAAGTCGCACGTCTCCATCGACTCGCGGAGCAGCGTCAGCCAACGGCTCGCGCCGCGCGGCGTGACGACGACGG
Organism: Candidatus Poribacteria bacterium; assembly: GCA_027625215.1. GTDB lineage: Bacteria > Poribacteria > WGA-4E > JAQBWJ01. The sequence continues at coordinate 1,156 of JAQBWJ010000702.1, read as the reverse complement.
GGTAATGCGCGCGCTGCTGCCCCTTCGCGCGGTTCTGCGAGTAACAGGCGTCGCCGCCCATCCACTCCTCGAAGAAGTCCGTGATCATGCCGCGCCCGACGCTCGTGTGGGGACCGAAGACGGGTTCGAGTTCCGGGTCGGCGGCGATGCGGTCGTAAAAGATGTTGACGAGGCGTTCGATGGCGGGGCGTCCGCCAATCTCCTCGAAGGTGGTCGGGCTCGGGCGGGGAAGGTCGGCGAACCCGCCGCGATGGGCGAGTTGCGTGTGATCAATCGGGCATTTGGCGTTCACCGAGTATTCATCTCCCCCGTCAAATCTTAACGTGTTTTGATCGCGCCCCACACCGTTGAGAGAAGCCCGCCCGGGTTCACCGCGAGCGGACTCCCCATCGCCGTGACGATCTCGCCGTCGGACAACGCGCGGTCGTACACCCGCACTTCATCAATACGACCGGGAAACCAATCGGTTGCGCGACCGAAATCGTCCGCGCCGATCCACAGGTCGAGGTCGGAGGTGACAATCGCGTTGGGGCAGGGCGCTTCGCCCTCCATTACGCCGTTGATGTACATGCGGAGCGAGTCGCCGTCGTAGGCGCCCGCGAGGTGATACCACTCGCCGATGTCCCACACCGTCGTCGTCGATTCGACTTGAACGTTGTCCGGCGCTTTGACGAGAAAGTCCGCCGTGAGCGTGTTGCCGATGTCGAACATGATGAAGATCGCGTTGTTCTTGCTCAACAGTCGTTGGCTGGTGAGGTCGGCGCTGGGACTGAACCACGCCATGTAGGTGACTTCCTCGACGCGGTTGAAATCGTCGTGGTGGGGCACGAGCACGTAGTCGAGCGGGGCGAACAGTTCGATTCCGCCGCCGTATTTGCCGTCGCCGCGTTTGGCGTTTCCTTTGAACTGACCGTTGTGTCCGTTGCCGGAGCCGTCGACGGCGGACGCGCCGTTGCCGTCAAAGCCCCAGTAGCCGACGAGCCCGTCCGTCTGGGCGAACGCGGTCGAGGCGGCGAGTAGGAGCGTTGCGATGCAACCGATATTCAGCATTTTCATTTTTGGTGAATCTCTCATCCTGTTTCTATGGGGGATGGCGGAGATTTGTCATTCCGAATACATCACCGCATTCATTGTTGCGTGTTCATCGCGCTACCAA
>JAQBWJ010000701.1 GCA_027625215.1 Candidatus Poribacteria bacterium | reverse complement strand
GGGTATTTCGCGCGATGACCGTCCGAGACGTGCCTAAAAATACGGCACAAGATTGCCTGATCGTTCGGCAACCCGTCGACGTGACGAGGCGAACGATCAACGGCATCCGATATTGGAGGAGTCTCTAAATGTTGTCTCGAATGAAGTGGTTGGCGCTCACCGGAGTTGTGCTTCTATCCGTGTTTTCGACGACGGCGGACGCGAAAGTCACCGTCGCATACAGCGATTGGCCCGGCTGGGTCGCGTGGGATATCGGGATTCAAAAGGGATGGTTTAGGGCAGCGGGTGTCGATGTCGAGTTCATCTGGTTCGATTATGTCGCCTCGATGGACGCCTTCGCCGCCGGGCAGGTGGACGCCGTTGCGATGACGAACGGCGATTCGCTCGTCATCGGCGCGACGGCGAAGCCGAACGTCGGCATCCTCATCAACGACTTCAGCAATGGGAACGACAAAGTTGTCGCCAAGCCGGGCATCGCAAACGTGATGGGGCTAAAGGGCAAGAAAGTCGGGGTCGAAGTCGGATTCGTGAGCCATCTGCTCCTGACCAAAGCGTTGGAATCGGCGGGGATGAAAGAGTCCGACATCACGGTCGTCAATATGGCGACGCATGAGACGCCTCAGGCGATCATGTCGGGCGGCGTGGACGCGATTGTCGCGTGGCAGCCGCACTCCGGTATCGTTTTGCGCGATGTGGCGGGATCGAAGGCGGTGTTCACCAGCGCGAACGTTCCCGGTTTGATCTACGACATGTTGTGCGTTTCGCCCGAAAGCCTCCGTTCAAACCGCGCGGATTGGGTGAAGGTCATCAAGGTGTGGTTCAAGATCGCCAACTATATCGCCGACGAAAAGAACTTGCCGGACATATTGGAAATCATGAGCGCGCGGGTTGGTCTGACGCCGAAAGAGTACGCGCCGTTGATGTCGGGGACGAAGTTTCTCGGCGCCGAAGGAATAAAGAAAGCGTTTACAAAGACTGCCGGGCTGGAGTCGGTCTACGGATCGAGCGCCATTGTGGATGCCTTTCAAGTCGGCAACGCGATCTATGACGACGCGCAGAAAATCGACACATACCTTGATCCGAGCCTCGTCATCGACGCGATGAAGTAACAGCAAACAGAATTCCCCTCTCCCGCCACACGGGAGAGGGGCAGGGGGGTTGTAGTCCGCCCAACGAGGCTCCAACCGTCGGGGGGTTCGACATTCTGTCGAAACGACGGGTGGATCGCCGCGCTTGAAAGCCGGAGGATGAAGCGGTGACGCATCGCCGTCGATGGTTCGCTGTGCGTAAGGAACTCCACCCCCAACAACGCCAACTTTTGTTGATCGCGGCGTTCGTTGCGCCTTTGCTGCTGTGGAGCGCCGTCAGTTACGTGCCGTTCGTGTGGCATCCGATGATGAAAGTGACCGATCCTGGCGACGTGTCGATATACGCGGTGGATGCGCTTGTCAACCGCGTCGAGTTTCGCCGCACAAACGCCGAGACGGTTGCGGAAGGACAAAGACCCGCCGTCGGCAAACGCGCAAATCCGGTTTTTCTGCCCGCTCCGCACGAGGTCGCCCGCGCGCTCGTCACGTCGTTCATGGCGGAACCGCGTCGGACGGGCGACTTGTGGCTTCACCAAAGCCTATGGAACAGCATCCAGGTCATCTTTTGGGGATTCGTCGCTGCGTCGCTGATCGGCGTGCCGTTGGGGCTCATCTGCGGATCGTTCGGATTCTTCGCGCGCATCCTGGAACCGTTTGTCGATTTCATCCGCTACATGCCCGCCCCCGCGTTTGGTCCGCTGATGGTCGCTGTGTTCGGCATCTACGTCGGTCCGAAAGTGGCGATCATCTTTATCGGGACATTCTTCCAGATGGTGCTGGTGATCGCCCACACGACGCGATTGTTGGATCGCGGGTTGATCGAGGCGGGGCAAACGCTCGGCGCATCGACACCGCAATTGGTCACGCGCGTCATCTTGCCCGGAATCCTGCCTAACCTGTATAACGATCTGCGTATCCTGCTCGGTTGGGCGTGGACGTACCTCATTGTGGCGGAACTGATCGGCAGCGTGTCGGGGATCAGTTTCTTCATCTACCAACAAGCGCGATACAAGAACTTCGACAACGTGTTCGCGGGCATCATCATTATCGGGTTGATCGGGCTTTTGACCGATCAGGTGTTGGCGTTCATCGGAAAGCGGCTCTTTCCGTGGCAGTAGCAGCACGCATGACGACGCTCGAAGAGAGGCAACTGCCGTCATACCTGGAGAAAGCCTCTGAGGTCGAGGAACGCTTTCGCCGCATCCGCGAACGCCCGGTCGTGCTGGATGTGAAGGGCTTGTGCAAGACCTTCACATCGCGCGGCGGCGATGTCGTGGCGTTCGACGATCTGACATTCAAGATTCACCGCCGCGAGTTCATCTGCGTCATCGGTCCTTCAGGCTGCGGTAAATCCACGTTCATCCGCACCATCGCGGGATTGGAAGACCCGACCTCAGGTGAAATCCTGCTGGACGGCAAGCCCGTGTCGGGACCTGGACCG
>JAQBWJ010000700.1 GCA_027625215.1 Candidatus Poribacteria bacterium | reverse complement strand
ACATCGTGTTAATCCTTTTGCGTTTCCGACCTGTCATCGCCCTTCGAAATCCGGTTGACGCGCCCATCATAGCGTCGTCACTACATTCAAAGCAATTGCGGATCGAAGGATGTGGGAGATGAACAATGCGCGATTGGAAAAATACCACGTTATGGCTGCGTCTTAATGGGCTAAGCGAAGAATCGAATGGCGTTCGCGCAATGCTGCACCTCGGCGGAGCGATGCCGAAAATTCAAACGACCCTTGCGAGCACGGGAACTGCGCCACCTGATTTCACGCTGCACGACGCCGACCACGCTTTCCGCGTTGCTCAACGGATGGCGGAGATCACTCCGCTGGACGTATTCCGCGGGTTAAGTGTTCCCGAACTCACCGTACTGTTGCTGTCCGCTTACCTACACGACATTGGAATGGTTCCCGACTTAGGACATGTTCGACGGTGCGAATATTACCTGCAAACAGGAGACGGCAACGCGCTCTCGGAAACGCAACGAAATGAGCTCGACGAATGGCTGGACGCGAACCCCGAAGTTCGCCTCCCAACAGAGCAAGAAGGTAGAACATTTGAGACGCAAATCGAGGCGGAGCGCGCCGCGATGTTCTTTTGCCGCGACCGCCATGTCGAGTGGGGCGAACGGTGGATCGACGACAACCTTACAAGGCATGGCTCCGGGCTATATCACGGTTGGTCGGCGGACTTGAAACGTCTCTGTCGCAGCCATCATCAAGGCTACCATGAATTGGTTACGAAGCCGTTCGACCCACGTTTGGTCGGGGCACCGGCGTCTGTGTTGAACCTACGATATCTCGCCGCCGTCCTTCGTGTCGCGGATATTTTGGAGTTTGATCCGGAGCGAACACCTGAGGTCGTCTTTCAGCGCCGCGATGTTCACCCCGATAGCGCGATCTATTGGCGGCGCGACCACGAAATCTCGTTTAGTATCGTTGAAGACGGTCAAAATCGGGAGTTTGTCGTCTCCGCAAGACCTCCCGACGCGATGGCACACCGCGCTGTCTTGCAGATGGTCCAGGATATCGAAAACGAACTTCACATTGTCTGGCGATTGAAGAACGCACAAGGGTTTGAATGCCCCCTTCTTGGAAGGGAGCCGTCTTATCGGTGGAATATCCTTCCTGACGTTCGGAGGGATATCAAACCACGCAACAATGCGTACGTCTATATCGACGGCGCGTTTCGACCAAACACAGACCGATTGCTGGAACTGTTGTCAGGTAAGGCGTTGTACGGCTCACCGTTGATCGCGGCGCGCGAACTCTTACAAAACGCCTTTGACGCCGTGCGAGAACAGATCGCGTACGAAAGGTTACGCCTTCGTTCAGAAGACGATCCTGCCGATTCGAAATGGAAGAAGGTTCTTGGAGAGTGTCATCGAGTGGAGCTGCGAATCGAAGCGGATGCGAACGACCGATACTGGTTGGTTTGCTCGGACGGCGTTGGCATGACGCAAGAGATCATCGAGAACCACCTCCTTGTCAGTGGACAAAAACATCGGCGCGATACTCGTCGGTTGGAGCGATTGTGCCAAGAGCGGGGATTCAAAGTCGACAGAACGGGGCAGTTTGGAATCGGTGTACTGAGTTACTTCATGCTGGCGGATCGGGTTGAAATCCGCACGCGCCGAAGCAACGCGACGGACGATTCAACAGACGCATTACGCTTTGAGACAGAAGGGGTTGGCTCCTTTGGAGAACTCCGACCCGATCCAACGTTCGGGGAAGAAACAAACCAGAATCAGGGAACGGTCGTCCGCCTTCGATTAAAACCGTCTCTCTATACCATCACACCAAACGACGATACCGGAATATGCGGTTGGTCATTCGACCTATTCGATTATCTTCGAGAAACCGTTCGCCGTGTCCCCTGCCGATTTAAGTTTCGACAACCGTTTGACGATGATTGGGAGACGCCAACAGGGTGGACGCTCAAACCGACGGATTACTTGCAAGATGAAATCACGAACGCGCAAAGCGAATCCCCACAAGAACCGATTCCGTCCTTCGAGACAGAGCTCATTTCGGTCGCACAGTGGAGCTTCGATCACGATCAACGGGAACTCGAAGAGACCTTTTGGCGCCGCTTGGAACAGACCCCCAATCGATACGACACGGTCGAAATACCGCTACCGGACGAATTGGGTCTTTGTAGAGTCCACATTCCGTTGTTCGATTTGGGCGTCGGGGAATCCAATGTGTTTCTGCTCCACGATCCCTGCTATCCGCCGGGTGAAATGGCAGTTGATTTGGATTTCGAGCCGAACACGTTTTTGCCGAAAGGGAACACATGGCTTAGTTGGAAGGGCATGTCGTTCGAGCTTAACGCCGAGGAAGAGTCGTACTCTATGCAAAGGGAGCGAGGAGTTCTTATTGAGATTGACTTGACCGGAGCCAGTGCCGACATGATCCGAGTCGACCGAACTCGCCTTATCTCCGGCTCACCCATTGAAACGGCGTTGCGTTTCGCGCAGCAAGTTGAGATATTATCAAATGTTGTGTATGGCGTTCAGGCGGCG
>JAQBWJ010000699.1 GCA_027625215.1 Candidatus Poribacteria bacterium | reverse complement strand
CGACCTTCCCAGCGGGTGTAGTGATTCTTGTTGCTGCGGATCGACTCGACGCCCGTCATGTCGCGCAGCCACCGTGCTTGGATCGCCAAGTGCTGCCTGTCCCACCCGCGCACGCCCGTCTTTTCGAGCGCGTCGAAGTGCAAGGCAACTTCAAACCCTTCGTTCCGCAGCCGCCGATAAAAATTCGGCGCGTACCCGCCCGGATACAACATGCACCATGTGCCCGGTATCTCGCACTCGACGCACACCCGCCGCAGTTCTTCGGCGAGAACGGGGTCGTTGCCGTCCGAGTCGTGGGAGAGGTGGGCGACGGCGTCCATGCCCTTCGCCCAGTACCACAGCACGGTGAGAGGCACATTCCCCGCGTCGGCAAGCGCAAAGACCATTTTCAACAGAAGGGCGCGCAGGTTGTCGGCGACCGGTTCCAAAAACGCGCGGAAGGGGTACGGTTCGTCTTCGGGCGGAAGCGGGTCGGGCGGTTTCGCGTTGCCGCCCCACACGCAGGGGAACCGTCCACGTGGAACGCTCACCGTCTGGCGGTCGCGTTCCCAATCGAGAACGTGTCCGTCTTCCGCTTTGAGAATGCCGTCGTCCAGCGGAGCGGTGCCGTCGGGAGCGGGCGCGCCGTCCGTCACAACGCTGATGCCCTGTTGGATGTGGACGACCGCCCCGACAATATCCGCTCCGATGAACGCGGCGAACCCTTCGCCGAACCGATGCCACGTCACCGCCGCTTTCCCCTTCAGCGAGGCGACTTCGGTTGCCGTCTTAACCGTCGTCGTGACGCCGCCGTAGACGTGAAGCGGCGCGTCCAACCCCTTGACGCAGGGGTGATCGGTCTGTCGCGGCTCGATCCAGCCTTCGTCGGCGTCTCGCGCGGAGACAACGCCAAGCGTTTCTTCCAGCCCGACCGTCGCCCCAAGACTGAGCAACAGTCCGCCTTGTTGAACATGATGCGCGATCCGTCGCGCCCATGTGTGGGAAAGCCGCTTCCCGATAATGAGAACAAACGGTGGGAGCGGGTCGTTCTCCGTATATTCCGCAAGCGTCGAGTAGAAAAGCCCCGCGTGGGAGAGGATTTCACGGATGTAGAGGTCGCGCGTCGTCGCGCCGTCCGCTTCGATGAGGAGGATGTCGGGCATAGGGCAATCAGTCCTCAAACACGAGCGCATCCTGCAACGTCAGGCAGTCGTCCAACACATCCAACCACTGATTGACCGACACCCAAGCCGTCCCGTGCCCCGACGACGCGGCAACCCAACGGCTGATCTCAACGCTCAACGAGTCGATCTTCTCGTGAGGCAGCGCAATCTTCTCCTGCCCGCGATAGATCGCGCCGCCCTGCATCGAGTTGTAGCGGATCGCCCCGTCCGTGCCGAGCACCTCGAACTCCAAGTCGGGGTAATGCCAGTTCACCCCGAAGTACAGGTCGAGCGACGCGGACACCCCCGACTCCGTCCGGCACACCGCGCGGATCGTATCCGCCTGAGGCGAGCCCGGGTCGGCGAGATAACTTCCCAACGCCGCCACCTCGTCAATGGATTCTTCGGCAAACAGATGGACGAGATCGACGACATACCATCCAAGATATAGCGCGGGCGTCAAATCCGGCTCCGTGCGATACCAACTGCCCTCGCCCCACGTAGACAGCCGCCCGTGCTGGTGCATCACCCTCATCGAGGACAACCCGCCGATCTGCCCGTCCTTGTACGCCTGATGCGCCGCGAGCACGCTCGGATGGAGTCGATAGGTCGGTCCCGACACAATGATCTCGGAGCGTTTGTCCAGCCCGCCGCGCAACACATCGACCGCGCCGTGATCCATCGCGCCCGGCTTCACGACGTAGACGTGCTTCCCCTCCTTCGCCAGCGCGACGACCGTCTCGGCGACATCTTCCGGGTGCGTCGAGACGACCGCCCCGTCAAACTCCACGTCGGAGATCAACTCGAATACGTCGTGGTAGAGCGGCACGTTGTACTGTTCGGCGATTTCGGCGGACGACGATCCGGTATTCGCCACCGCGTCGTCGTCTTCCACTTCGAGGTCGCAGCAGCCGACCCATTCGATTTCGTTGGATTCCGACAACAGCGACGCGAGCCGTTTCGTGAAGAAGAAACTGTCCATGCCGATCAGCGCGACGCGCATTGGGGCTCCTAACGAGGCGAGGGAATGACGATTCGGGGGCGCTGCGAACGGGGGGTTTGAAACCCCGTCCCCTACGAGACGTTACGGAACTGAACGCGGTCGCCGAGCGCGGTCTTCACGTACTCGACCGATTGCAGGAACGATTCCCATTTGTCGAAATGACGCGCGGGTTCCACTTCGATGGTGAAGGGCGCGTCCGGCGCGGCATCCAATAGTATATCGGCGATCTGCGCCAAATCTACATCGCCTTGACCCAGCGGGCAACCGTTCACCTTGACCCACTCGCCGTCCGTGAGCGGTCGGATCGTCATATCTTTGATGTGCGTCGCCACGGTGAAGGGCGCGAGCAGCCGCGCCGCGTCGACCGGCTCCTCCGCGACGGCGTAG
>JAQBWJ010000698.1 GCA_027625215.1 Candidatus Poribacteria bacterium | reverse complement strand
CCCGACCCGATCTCGCCGACCCCAATCGGCGCCGTGACGGTCATGCCCGCGATCACGACGAACGCGAGTCCGACGATCACCCCGAAAAACGACCGGAGCGAAAACGTCTCTTGCAGCGACTCCTGATTGCCGAGATTCAACAGCATGATCACGAACAGGAACAATACGACAATCGCGCCCGCATAGACGACGATCTGCACCGCGCCGACGAAATACGCCCCCATCAGCAGGTACAGCCCCGACACGGCGAACAGCGTCAGCACGAGGCTCAACGCGCTGTACACCGGGTTCCGATGAAGTATCACCATCAACGCGCTTGCGATGGCGACCGCCGCGAACACCCAAAAGAGAATCTGCGTCATCTTGTCTTCCCCTTTCAGGTTAAGCGGTTTTGGCGCGGAGCGCGCTCGCGCGGTTCATGGCGACAATGCTCGCCCCGACGATCAACACCGCCTGCGACGCCAACAACGCCGCCCACTGAGGCACGCCGTAGATTTCATGCGCCCCCACCGCCAACGCGACGAGGAACAGGTTCGCCAACGACAGCGGCAGCAAAATCTTCCACCCCAACGCCATCAGTTGGTCGTAACGGAATCGCGGGAACGTCCATCGCACCCAGATGAAGACGAACAGGAAGAACAGCACTTTGCCGATAAACAGGAACAGCGTCACCCACCACGGCAGGAACTTTTCGAGCCCGAACCACGTCCACCCGCCGAAGAACAACGCCATGTTCAGCGCGGAACTGATCGACATGTGCGCGTATTCCGCGAGGAAGAACATGCCGAACTTCATCGAACTGTATTCGGTGTGATACCCGCCGACGAGTTCTTGTTCCGATTCGGCAAGGTCGAACGGCAGACGGTTCGTCTCTGCGAACGACGCGATGGTGAACAGCAGCCACGTCACGGGACAGAGCGCGATCAGCCAAACGCCGTTCTCGGACTGCCACGCGATCAGTTCGTCCACCTTCAACGATCCGGCGATGATGACGACCGCGAGGATCGACAGCCCCAACGTCAGTTCATAAGAGATCATCTGCGCCGACGCCCGCAGCCCGCCGAGCAACGTGTACTTGTTGTTCGGCGCCCACCCCGCGAGAATCACCCCATACACGCCCAGCGACCCGAACGCGAGGAAGTACAACACGCCGATATTCACGTCGATCAGTTGGAACGGGATGCCGTTCGGCGCCCAATCGACGGCGGAAGTCCAGTAGCCGATGAAACTGTCCACAGGGATCGGAGCCGACCAAGGGATGATCGCGCCCGCCATGAACGCGGGGACGACGATCACGATGGGCGCGAGGATGAACAGCCGTCGATCCGCCCGCGCCGGGATGATGTCTTCTTTCGTGATGAACTTGACGCCGTCCGCGATGGGTTGAAACAGTCCGAACGGTCCAACGCGGTTGGGACCTTTGCGGTCTTGAATCCACGCGCTGACGCGACGTTCCGCCCAGATCAGCAGCGGCACCACCGTCAAAATAAACGTGACGATGAACAGCGCTTTGGCGGTCGCCAGCCCTAACTGTACGGCGAGTGCAAACAGGTCCATGCGCTACTTCCAATACTTCACGGCGTATGCGTAGTTCGCCGTCAACTCTTCGGCTTTCGGTTCGCCGCTGCCGAGAACGTAACCGCGTTCACCAATCGCGTCCGTCGTCGCGTTCGCAAACGTTTCGACCGTCGCGGCGATCTCGTCCGTAATCTGTTCGACGCTTTCGTAATCGAAGTCCGCGCCGAGCGCGTTCGCGGCGTGCGTGAGGAACTCCCACTCGTTCAGCGCGTTCCCCAACGGCGGCAACGCCCGATGGATGCGCTGCGTTCGCTTCTGCGAGTTCGTCAGCGTGCCGTCCTTCTCCGTCCAAGCGGTGCCGGGCAGCACGTAATCCGCCGTCTCAGATAAGTCCGTCGGTAGGATATCGACTACGACGAGAAAATCAAGCCCCGCGAGCGCGTTTTTCGTCGCGTCGTCCAACTTGTGGTCGGGGACTCCTCCAAAGACAATCGCGCCCTTCGCGCCCTTCAACACCGACCACACGTCGTTGTCCGTCGGCACGTCGCCGAGCAGAGCGGACGCCCCCGCGCGATTCGGGTTCTTGTCTTTCTCGATGGTGAACTTCGGGTAGACGACATCCGCGTCCGTAATCGGTTTTGCGAGCAACCCGATCTTCGACGTTTTCACCGCCTCCGACGCGCACCTCTTGCTGAGGTAGATCTCTTCGTTCGTCCCGTGCGCGGAAGCGATCACAGCGATTTTGTCGCCGCCGTGCTCGTTCACCTTCGCCTTGATCGCGTCGAAGGCGGCGTTCCATCCGGTCGGAACGAGGTCGTCGCCTTCCCGTTTCATCGGGATGCGGAGGCGGTCTTCGGCGTTGACGTGGTGGTAGCCGTACCGCCCGTCGTCGCACATCCAAAAATCGTTCACGTCGGCGTGATAGCGCGGCTTCAGACGGACGATTTCGCCCTCGCGGAACTCCGTCGTGATGTTGCACCCCTTCGAGCAGCCGGTGCAGACCGAGTTCACCTTCTTA
>JAQBWJ010000697.1 GCA_027625215.1 Candidatus Poribacteria bacterium | reverse complement strand
CGTGTTCGGCGCACCACTCGCTCAGTCGGGCGGGGAGGATGCCGTTGACGAGCAACGTTTCGTTCCAGTTCGCGGGGAGTTCGCACCAACGGGTGTTGCTCTTGCCGATGCAGTTGATGACGACATCGGCATCGTACAGGTCGTTGTCGAAGTAGAGGGTGTTCGCGTCTTTGATTTCAAAGCGGTCGCGCCCCCAGACCTCGAAGCCGAGCCGTTCGTATTCCAGCCCCAAATACCCGCGACCTAAGACGACCGCCTTCATGTCGATTGTTCCCCCGCCTCGCGCCTTGTGGGATAGGTGTGTGCCGTTCTCTCCTGTAGCATCGGCAGGTTGGTCGCGGGCGTTGAGCGAAACCTGTCGTTCATCGGGAACTATAGCGTCTTGGCGGTGGTGATTCAATACCGGCGCATCTGCGCTCTGCTACGGAATCTGCGCGCCCTGCGTCTCGACGTAGAGCGAGTAGAGCGACGTGCTGCCCGCCATGAACAGGCGGTTGCGCTTCTCGCCGCCGAAGCAAAGGTTCGCGCACATCTCAGGCAGGTGGATTTTGCCGATCATCACCCCATCCGGCGCGAAGATGTGAACGCCGTCGTAGCCATCGCCGACCCATCCCGCTGCCGCCCAGAGGTTGCCTTCCACGTCGCAGCGAATGCCGTCCGCGATGCCGGGAGCCATGTCGCAGAACATCTCGCCGTTCGCCAGATGGTCGCCGTCCACCACATCGTAGACGCGGATGTGCTTGTTCCAGCCTTCCGTGTGGGTCGATCCGGTGTCCACGACGTACAGTTTCGAGTAGTCGGGGGAGAAGCAGATGCCGTTCGGCTTTTCGAGTTCCATCGCCACGACGGCCGCCTTCCCGGTCTTCGGGTCGAGGCGGTAAACGTTCGTCGGCAACTCGAACGGGGCGCGATGACCTTCGTAGTTCATCAAGATGCCGTAGCCGGGATCGGTGAACCAGATACCACCGTCTTCATGGACAACCACGTCGTTCGGGGCGTTCAGTCGCTTGCCCTCGAAATTGTCCATCAGCACGGTGATCGCGCCGTCCAATTCCGTACGTGTGACGCGGCGCGCGCCGTGTTCGCAGGTGATGAGACGTCCCTGCTTGTCGCGCGTGTTGCCGTTGCTGTTGTTCGCCGGGTAGCGGTAGACGCTGACCTCGCCCGTTTCTTCCGTCCAGCGCATCATTCGGTTGTTGGGGATGTCGCTGAATATGAGACACCGCAAGTCGCCGAACCAAACGGTCCCTTCAGCCCAACGCGCACCCGTCCAGAGGCGTTCGATGGCGGCGTTGCCGATGCGGATTGAGGCGAATCGCGGGTCGAGCACTTCGACGGCGGGGTCGGGGTAGCGGGTAATGTCGGACTGCATCGGGTTCTCCTTATCGTGACGCCTTATCGTGACGAAATGCGCCGCCGAATCACAATACGCGACTCCGCCAATCGAATCAAACGGGACGCAAAACGGGGCGAACCCTCTGTTGATGGATTCGCCCCGTTTTTGACATGGTTGCGATGGCTCAGTCGGGATTAATCGTCGTCGTCATTCGACGCTTCCAGCGCGGGCGCTTTGCCCTGCAAGCGCGTCGCGTCGACGCGGATGCGACGATGGCGCGGCATCCCGGTCCCTGCCGGAATCAGCCGACCCATGATGACGTTCTCCTTCAAGCCGCGCAGCGAGTCGCGTTTGCCGAGCGCGGCGGCTTTCGTGAGGACGTTCGTCGTCTGCTGGAACGACGCCGCCGAGATGAACGATTCCGTGCTGAGCGACGCCTTCGTGATCCCCTGCAACAGCGGAGCCGCCTCCGCCGGACGACCGCCGCGCTCAATCGTCATATCGAGCGACGACACACCCGCCTCTTTCAGCGACGCAAGAATCTCCGCCGTCAACACGTCGCCCGCTTTCGCGTCGCCCGCGTCCAGCGCCAGTTTCGAGCCGACGTACTGATCGGCGTCCTCGATGGCGACGGGGAGCATCTGCCGCACCTTGCCGGACATCACCTTGTGATTCGCGGCGCGGAAGGCGTTGATGCTGATCTCGTCACCCTGAAGGAAGTCCGAATCGCCCTCTTCGGTGATCCGCACCTTCTTCATCATCTGGCGGATGATCGCCTCGACGTGCTTGTCGTTGATGTGCTCGCCCTGCCGACGGTAGACCTCCTTGATCTGCTTGACGAGGTACTTCTGCACCTCCTCTTTGCCCTTCACGTCAAGGATGTCGTGCGGGTTCAGGGAGCCGTCCGTGAGCGGGTCGCCCGCCTCCACGAAGTCGCCTTCCTGAACGATGATGAACTTGCCCAGCGGAATCTTATAGTCCTTGTGGGCGGTCTCATCCACAGGCGTCACGCGGACGACCTGCATCCCTCGGCTCATCCCCTGGAAGGAGACGGCTCCTGTGATTTCGGAGATCGTCGCGTGGTCTTTCGGTTTGCGCGCTTCGAACAGTTCCGTCACGCGGGGCAGCCCCGTCACGATGTCGGAGGTCTTCGCGGTTTCGCGCGGCATTCTCGCCAGCGTGTCGCCCGCAGAGACCGTC
>JAQBWJ010000696.1 GCA_027625215.1 Candidatus Poribacteria bacterium | reverse complement strand
AACACGACGCGAAACGTCGTCCCGACGCCCAACGCGCTTTCGGCGGTGATCGACCCGCGATGCCGCTCCACGATCCGTCGGCAGATCGCCAGACCCATCCCGGTGCCCTCGAATTCGCCGCGTGTGTGGAGCCGCTCGAACGGCAGCAGAATGCGTTGGAAGTACGACATCTCGAACCCGATGCCGTTGTCTTCCACCATTACGGCGCACACGCCCGCGTCGATCTCCGACTCATCCCTGTACACCCTAACGCGCGGCGGCGCATCGGCGCGGCGAAACTTCAGCGCGTTTGAGATCAGGTTTTGGAGGAGTTGGTGCATCTGCACCCGGTCGGCATGTACCGTCGGCAGCGGCTCGACCACGACCTCCCCGCCGGACGATTCGATGCGGCTCTGGAGATCGGACAGTACGTCCTGAGCAATCTGATTCAGATCGATTGGCTGATGGCGGATCGGGTGAGACGAGACGCGCGACAGTTGGAGCAGGTCTTGTATCAACATCTGCATCCGCGCCGCGCTAGCCCGCATTCGGTTCAGGTAGTCCGTTTCGGTGTCGGTCGCGCGGTCGGCAAACTCTTCCGCGAGCAGTTCGCCGAAGGTCTGCACCTTGCGGAGCGGTTCCTGTAAGTCGTGCGACGCGATATAGGCGAACCGTTCCAACTCCTCGTTCGATTGGCGCAGTTGGTCGACCGCTCGGTTCAATTCGATGGTGCGCTGGGCGACGCGCGCTTCCAGTTCGTCGTTCAATTGGCGCACGTCATCTTCCGTTCGTTTGCGCTCCGAGATATCACGGATGACGGCGATGGCGTACTTGGGCGAACCGTCGTCGCCCCACACTACAGACACGGTCATCAGGACCCAAATACGCGATCCGTCTCGACATATCAGCCGTTTTTGGACGGAATAGTGGCGGCTTTCCTTCCGAAACAGTCGGGAGAGTTGCGTCGCGTCGATACTTAGGTCGTCGGGATGGGTCACTTCCGGCAGACTGAGCGTGAGCAGTTCGTCGCGCTCGTACCCCAACATCTGCGCGAGCGTCTCGTTCACCCGAAGCCATCGCCCCTCGGAACCGACATGCGCGATGCCGACGGCTGCCTGCTCGAACGTGGCGCGGAAGCGTTCTTCGCTGTCTCGGAGTTCGGCGATGCTGTCGTGCATCCATCCGGTCACGTCGCGCACGAGCGATCCAACCGCGTAGACCTCGCCGTCGCCGGAGACGACGGGGAACAACAGGTAGTTGAAGAAACGGTCGCCGTCCACCGTCGGGAAATGCGTTTCGGCGTGAGCGGCGCGCCGTGTCATCATCACCTGCTCGCGGAGCCGGACAATCGGCTCCATAAGTTCAGCCGGGAAGCCGAGTTCCTCCCATCCTTTCCCCACGAACTCCTCGAACGTTCGACCCAGCGCGTCGAGCGCCGCGTCGTTGGCGAACCGAAACTGTCCCTCGCCGTTGGTGAGGTAGAAGTGTACCGGCGCGTTCGCTAACAACTCCCGCAGCAACTCTATCGAGTCTTCTTCGAGGATGTTGTTCCGTTTGGTTGCCATTGTGTTACGTCTGGGACTCGAAATGAGGTGGACGCGGGCGATTCTCCCCAGATTACTTGCGTTCGAGCAGCTCAATCTCGTACCCGTCGGGATCATCGACGAACGCCATCTTGCTGGTCTTGAGTTTTTCGCGCCAGCCGTCGGGCCATATTTCAAGACCCTTCGCTTCGAGCTCCGCGCATTTGGCAATGAGGTCGGGGTAGCCGATGGCGAAGTGCATCAGGTCTACGGGAACGTTCAGGTCGTAGTCGGGCGAGTAGGTCAGTTCGACGGCGTGTTCCTGATCGCCCATCTGTAGGAAGGCGAGTTGGTTGCCTGCCGGAGACTTGTCCGTGCGCCGACCCAGCGTGAAGCCGAGATTCTCGGTGTAAAACTTGATCGACTGTTCCAAGTCGCTGACGCGAATGCGCGTGTGTAACAAAAACGGCATGAGGAATCCCCTTTCGTCGTAAAACTGCGGGTGAACGGAGGCGAGGATAGCACGGGGCGGCGTGATCCGCAAAACGAAGATCGTCGCAGGTATTGAGAGGATAGTTCGGGTCGCCATCGTTCGGCTTGAAAGTCTGAGGACACTCGGTTATCGTTAGCGGCGTCAGAACAACTGAGAAAACGACGTTCGGTGCCCGCCTCACAGCGGGAGAATAGGGAACGCGGTGTGAATCCGCGACTGCCCCGCAACGGTAAGTCGGCGCGACGAAAGGCGTTGCGCTTGCGCCCTTAGACAAAAAGCCATTCGGTGAGTTCACACCGGAGAAGGCGGCGCGGCTGTCCACTATGAGGACGGCGACAAGTCCGAAGACCTGCCAACGTTCGATTTCCACGCCTTCGCGGGAAGAAGCGGGGAATGTGCACGACCGACCTGTCCTTCGGGACAAGGTCGCGCGTACCGATACCCGATGACCCTGAGACATCGGGGTTTTTTGTGTCGGTCTATCGCGCGATTTTTTGGATCGCCTTTCTTTTCGGCGCAACGGCGTCGCCTTGTCGCGCGGATGAGG
>JAQBWJ010000695.1 GCA_027625215.1 Candidatus Poribacteria bacterium | reverse complement strand
CCCGACCTTCCCCAATGCGCTCCGAAGCGTTGCCTCCGACTGCGCCCCGACAAAGTAGGAGGCGATTTTCCCTTCCTTGTCGATCACCATGACGGTTGGAATGTACTCCGCCATATAGTTGATATGCGCCGCTTTGGTCGGATCGCTCACGACGCGGAACGTGTAACCGTTGTCAGTGAGGAACTTCTTCGCCAGACCTGGCTCCTCGCCGTTCACGCCGATGACGACCAGCCCGTCATCCTTGAACTCCTTGTGCAGTGTCTCAAGAATCGGCATCTCCTCGCGGCAGGGACCGCACCACGTCGCCCAAAAGTCCATCAACACGACTTTACCGCGCAACGACGACAATTTGAGGGGATTGCCGCTCATGTCGTTCAGTGTGAAATCGGTTGCCATTTCGCCCGTCAGATCGGGGTATTCCGGTTCGACGCCGCCGAGCACCGCCACCTCTTTCGCGCTCTCCGGCGCGACGAACACGAACAGGTCGTCCGGCAACGTTTCGTTGATCGAGGCGTGCGCGACGCGCATCGTTTGATGTGTGTCGAAGACGGTGCCGTCCGGCGCTTCGAGTTGGTCGCTGAACTGTTCCTGCATGATCAGTTTGCGCGATGTGTCGATCCACAACCATTTCGGCTCGCCGTTATCCATCTCGCCAGCAGGTGAATCCGGGTCAATCGTGTATTCGACTTTCGTAACCGGAATCTTCTTGTCGCCGATTTCAAACTCTTCCGCGCCGATGGTGCCCGCCGTCAACACCATCTCCGACAAATCGGCAAACTGTCGGATGAACCCGTCCGTGATCTGTTTGGGGTTCGGCACGCCGGAGCCTACCACGTCTTCGGTCGGAGTCTTGGTGTATTCGTTGAACTGCGGAACGTAGACCCACGTAAACCCGTCGTTCGTCACGCCGATGATCGTGCTGACTTCGCTGTGAATCTCCGCGCGGATCGCGCCGTCTTCGTTTCTCGCAATAACGACAGGCGTCTCGAACTTGGGTCCTTCGGGCATATCGACAAGCGAGGTCGTGACCGTCAACTGGAAATGGTAGCTCTTGAACGCCTTGTAGTTCTTGCTCACCTCGTTGATCAGTTGGCGCGCGGCGGGGTCGTCCTTCGGTTCCTGAGCGTGACTCCATGTCGCGGTCGCGCAAAGCATTAACGCGGCGATCATAGCGGCTGTCCGTTGCAACATTGGTGGCGTCTCCGTCTGTGTTCGAGCAATGGTGCGTCGTCCGTCGTTGACTCTGAAAACGCCGTCAACGCGCAGCGCGTTTGTTCCAATTCGATAGCGAGCGCAGAACACTTTTCAAAATGATACCTTACGGAGCGTCTCGGCGTCGACGGACGTTCACGGAATCGGGACACACCCGCGTTGAGGTAGGAAGTCGATGTCCGTCACGGCGACTTGCGGTTCGATTCATCAATCGATTGGATGTGTTCGACCACAATGTTGGACGGCGAAAAGCGGATCAATCCCCACGCGCCCGGCGCGAACACCAGGCCCATCAACAAGAGCAGGTCGTCCGCTTTGCCGATGAAGGGAATGAAATCGGGGATCAAATCAACGCGGGCGGCGAAGTAGACCATTGCGACGATCAACGCGACAAATCCAGATACGACGGGGATACCCTTGCGATAGACCGGCACACGCGGATCGTTCCACAATCGCCAGAACAGTCGGACGAAGTTCGGCGCGTGGTAGACGATTCGAGCGATTTTGCCGGTGACGGGTCCGCCTTGAAACATCCGACGTTCACTCCTCCCGTGTCCGTTCATCCGCCCATTATGGTAGGCGACGCTCGACTGAGGCGTCAACGTTCATCCGGCTCAACCCGCAGAAATAGGTCGCCATCGGGACTGCCGATTTCGTGTCGAGTTCCGGTTTCACCTGACGCCGCGCTGCGTCTTGGGGAATCGAACTCGACTGCAACGCGCTCATTCCCCATCGGATTGTAGACCGCCGTTCCACCCGAAAACTCGCGCTGATAGGCGCCGTCATCCCGCCGAAAACCCAATTCGACGGGTTTGCCCAGAGGCGCATCCCAAAACGGATACCAGTCGTGCAAGTGATCGGGTGTTGGCAGCGGGTTCGGATCGGAGAAAAGCGCGAACCCGTCGGAGTGGGTGAGCGTCATCGTCGTCGTCGCCCGCATCAGGTGGAGGTCTTGCCGCGAGTGCTGAAACCACGTTTCGACGCAGTTGACGCGCGGCTCCCGCAGATTCGCCTCCGCCCACGCGAGCGTCTCGCGGATGCGTTCCCAGTCCGCCGCCGACTCGCTGCGATAACACTCCATAAAGTAACCGTTGATGTACGGCGCGGTGCGAGGCGTCTGTCGGTCGTTTGCGTTGCAGATGATGAGCGCGTCGTCGCCGACCGCCTCTCGCACTTTCCGAATCAACGACAATCGGTCGTCGTCGTCGATCCACCAGTCGAGCATCACCCCGTCGAGGACGCCGGATTCGACAACGACCTTTGCCTGCGCCGCAACGTGGTCTTGATAGTTGGGATTGGCGAAGTCGAGCAAGTAATAGCCGCCCTCCTCCC
>JAQBWJ010000694.1 GCA_027625215.1 Candidatus Poribacteria bacterium | reverse complement strand
AGGCGTCGGCAACTACGCCCTGAGCGTTCAAACGCGGCGCGGGGACGACTCTGGCGCGACGCTCTACTTCATCGACTCGAACGCCTACTCCGAAACGAACATCGACGGGTACGGCTGGATTCGCCGCGACCAGATCGAGTGGTATCTCGACGCCGCGAAGAAGACGCGCGGCGACCGCCCCGAACCGCTCCCGGCGTTGGCGTTCTTCCACATCCCCATCCCCGAATACGACGAGGTGTGGGACCACCGCGTCTGCTACGGACACAAATACGAGCCCGTCTGCGCCCCGCGCATCAACACCGGGTTTTTCGCCGCGATGCACCAGGCGGGCGACGTGCTCGGCACCTTCGTCGGACACGACCATGTGAACGACTACGACGGCGAACTGCACGGCATCCGCCTCTGCTACGGGCGGCAGATCGGCGTCGGGACATACGGTCGGGAAGGGTTCCCGCGAGGCGCGCGCGTCATCGAATTGACGGAGGGCGAGCGGTCGTTCAAGTCGTGGTTGCGGCTGGAGGACGGCTCCCGCGTCGATTCGCAACCGACGCACGAACCGCAGGGGCGCGTCCTCTCGACGTGATTATTTGTGGGGCGAAGTGGGGCGAAGCGGCGGCGAGGGATTCCATTCAACCGCGTTCGCGCAGGTACGCGGCGACTTCGGCGAAACGACGCGCGCGTTCGGGGTCCTTTTGCGACTTATGCGCGTACTCCGCCCATCCGAGCGGCGTCGCGTCGTTGGCGGTGTCCTTCGCGGCGAGGTCGGCTCCGGCTTCCGCCAACGCCTTCACCGCTTCGACCGAACCCGACCATGCGGCGTGATGCAGCGGACTCGCGTGCTCGTAGATGCCGCTGTCGTTCGCGTTCGGGTCCGCGCCGAACGCGATGGCGCGCGCGACCGCTTCGCCCTTGCCGTTTAGCGCGGCGAGCACGAGGGCGGCTTGCTTGTCCCTGCCGCCTGCCGTTTGCGCGAGACGTTCCGCATCCTCCCACCGGGACAGGAAAAGCGCAGTCGTCAAGGTCAACGGGGCTCCCCGCTCGACGAGGTGCGCCGCCGCGTCGAGGTGCCCGTTCACGATGGCGTTGTCGGCGCCACCGACGGGATCGGCTCCCGCATCGACCAGCGCGTCGATCAACGCGATCTGAACGCCACACGTCCGCGCGACGCCAGACCACGCGACCAACCGCAGCGCGTAGTCGAGTTGTTCTTGCAGACGACCGTCGTCGTGACGCTTCGCCACGCGGATGATCGTCGTTGCGATCTCGGCGATGTTGGGCGGCAGCGTCCCGTTGCGCTCCGGGTCTTCCGCGACGAACCAGAGGAGCCACGGTTTTTCAAAGAAGCCGTCCAGCGCGCCGCCGACTCGGTCGCGCAACCATGCGCCGGGCGATTCGAGGCGTTCACTCGCCAGCGTCGGGTGGTCGGCGAGCATCCGTTCAAGCCGCCCGATGTCTCCACCGTCGATGCACCCCACCGCCTGACGGAACAACGCGTCGAGACGCTCCGCTTCAACCGTCATGCGTTCAACCCCTTGTTGAGCGGCATCATGCGGACGCGGACGCCGATGGCGTCGTACACCGCGTTCGCAATCGCGGGCGCGACGGCGATGATCGGCGTTTCGCCCCCGCCGACCGACGGCAGGTCGGGGCGATTCAGCAGGTGAACGTCCAACTCCGGCACGTCGGCGAATCGCGGGACGACGTAATCGTACAAATTGGGGTTGAGCATCTTGCCGTTCGCAAACTCGACGGACTCCGTCAACGCGCCGCCCAGACCCATCACCATGCCGCCCTTCACCTGCGCCATCAGGTTGTCGGGGTCGCAGATCGCGCCGCACTCAAACACCTCCGTCAGCCGATGAACGCGGATGACGCCCTTCTCCCGATCAACCGACACCTCCGCGCACGTCGCCACGTAGGAGCCCTTCTCCGTGCCGACCGCCAACCCGAACCCGACGCCCGGCGTCGCGTCGCGCTTCCGACCCTCCCACCCGAACCGCTTCGCCGTTTCCACCAGCACGGCGCGCATTCGGTCGTTCGACAGGTGTTTCAGGCGGAAGTCGAGCGGGTCGATCCCGGCGGCGAGCGCGAGCTCGTCCATGAACGACTCTCTGGCGAAGTGGTTCGCCGACGAGCCCAACGCGCGGTAGGCTCCCTGCTTCAGCGGCGGGTTCGTGTCGATTGCGCGCGACGCCGCGTTTTGAGCCGTGTAGGGCGATTCCACGCCGGAGCCGCCCGGATTGATCGTCGTGAAGTCCCACGCGGTGATGCTGCCGTCAGACCCGATTGCGCCCGCCACCTCAATCACGCCGGACGGACGGAAGTACGCCCACGTAAACTCCTCCTCGCGCGTCCACCGCAACGAGACAGGTTGACCGACGGCTTTCGCCATGAGCGCCGCTTCGATGGCGCACTCGCCGCTGTGCTTGCCCCCGAACCCGCCGCCCGTGTCCGGCGTGATGACGCGCACCTTGTCCGACGGCAGGTGTAACGCCTCCGCGAGTTGCGACTGGACGCGCGTCGGGACCTGCCCGCCGTGCCACACGGT
>JAQBWJ010000693.1 GCA_027625215.1 Candidatus Poribacteria bacterium | reverse complement strand
CATGGAGCAGACCTACCCGAACAACCGCAATTTGAGCGGCGACATCAGCCTTGTCGTGGCGAAAGGGTTGGAACTGTACGGCGAGGGGTTGGTGGACGACTTCCAACCGCAGGAAGGCGTCAGCGCCGTGCGGTCGTGGAATACGAAGTTCGGACTGTTGGCGGGACTCTTTTGGGTCGACCCGTTCGGGATGTCTCCAGTTGACCTGACGTTGGAGTATGCCTTCACGAATCAGTTCGCCTACACCCATCGGGAACTGTCCGTGACGTATGATGATCGCGGGCTGCCGTTGGGACACCGCATCGGGACGGACGCCGAGAGCGTTGCGGTGCGTCTGTTCTATCGACAGGCGGCGCGTCTGACGCACTCGTTGTTCGTGGAGCGTCGCGTCGACGGCGAGGGCGGACTGCGGCTCCCGCGCGGGATCACGCCGGGCAACGCGGTCGACAAGTGGGAGTACCTCTCCGGCGACCGTCGGGGTCTGGTGACGACGGAGTACGCGGGTCGATGGATTTCGGCGCACGGCGCGTTTGTAAGCGCGCGGGTGGGTTATCAGTGGGGCACGCACGTCAACGAGCGGTCGTTGGACGATCCGTTCTACGCAAGTTTTTGCGTTGGGCTGTTGCCGGGGCGATAATACGATACGAAGCGTGTCGTGATCGGTGGTTCCCTCTGTGAAACGGTGGTGCGATAGGGTTGTCGCAGCAGTTAAAGGAGTTGTTTGAGAAGGCGTCGATTGCCGGCAAAATGATCGGGACGATCAAAAACTGGAGCGCCTATGTAGACGATTACTTCGGCAGGCTCGACACGGGTGAAGTCGAATTTCGATTTCGCAACGGACTCATTTACAAGATTCGACCGCGCACGAGCGACCGCAGCGTCATCAACGAAATCTGGTTCCACCACTGTTACCCGTTGTCCAAACTGTCCTCGATTCAACAGGGCAAACCGTGGACGACAATCGATCTGGGGGCAAACATCGGCATTTATTCGGTGTACGCGGCGTTTCACGGCGCGACCGTCTACGCCTTTGAGCCGCATCCGGGTAACTTCGCGCAGTTGGAGAAGAACATCGCCATCAATCGGATGAACGACCGAATTCATCCGAGACAGGTCGCGATGTCCGACAAGGCGGGCGAACTGGAACTCTATCTGGTCGAAGGGGACAACGAAGGCGGTCACTCGGTCGTGTTCAAAAAGGGCAAGTCGATCAAGGTGCCCGCCGTGCAGTTTGCGGACGCCTTTCACGAGGCGAACATCGACGCCTGCGATCTGTTGAAGGTCGATGTCGAAGGGGCGGAGTTCAACATTTTCTACAGCGTGCCGGGCGACCTTTGGGGTCGGGTCAACCATATCATCGTCGAGGTGCACGAATCGATCTCGTGGGTTGGGACGAACGAACGGAATACGGGCGCGGCGTTGGTTGAAATGTTGGACTCGAAGGGGTTCGACGCTCGGTTGGTATTAAATCATGGGTTGTATCTATTTGCGTCGCGCAAAATAGCGTCTTGACCTCCCCGTACTCCACTGGACAACCTAGAACGGTTCCGTTTAGTATTGGATCGGTTGACGTTATTAACGGGTGATCAGCACCAGGTCGAGATGCAGTCTGATGAGTTGAAGAGTCGCAAACCAGCCATGCCAAACAGTTCCCAACAGTCGGTCGAAGCCTCCGCCGACCCCTCTCAGACGACGCGACCCTTCGTCACGATTGTCATACCCGCTTACAACGAAGAACATTACATCGTCCGATGCCTGTCGGGGATTCAGAACAACGACTACCCGATGGATCGGCTCGAAGTGCTGTTGATGGACGGCGCGAGCGCGGACCGCACCCGCGAGCTCGCCGAGAGCGTCGAATGGGCGTTCGACTTCCGCATCATCGACAACCCGAAACGGCAGCGACCGAGCGCGTTGAATCTCGGCGTGAAGGCGGCGAAGCACGACATCATCATGCGGATCGACGCGAGGGTACGCATCCCCGATAACTACATCTCAAACTGCATCGACGTACTAGAGGAGTCCGGCGCGGCGAATGTCGGCGGGTTGACGGCTCCCGAATCGGAAACGGTGCGGCAATGGGCGTTCGGCACGGCGTTGACGCACAAATTCGGGGTCGGCAACGCGGCGTCTCGGACGGGGCGAAACCGCAAACCCGGTCCTGTCGATTCCGTCTATCTCGGCTGCTTTCGCAAATGGGTCTTCGACAAGGTGGGCCCCTTCGACGACACGCAGCCGATTCTTTCCGAAGACGCCGACATGAACTTCCGCATCAACGCGGCGGGCGAAGTCGTCTATTTCGACCCGCGCATCGAGGCGTTTTACTCTCCGCGTCGCACCTTTAGAGAACAGTTCTCGTTGTTCAATCGGTACGGCGGCGCGCGCGCGGCGATGATCGTGAAGCACGGTCGCGCGACCTCTGTCCGTCAGTACGTGCCGATCATCGCGTTCGTGATGGGGGTACTGCTGCTCGTCGCGTCGTTCATCACGCCGATTGCGGCGGCGACACTCGCCGCGTTGACGGGCATCTACGCTCTCGCCGCCCTGACG
>JAQBWJ010000692.1 GCA_027625215.1 Candidatus Poribacteria bacterium | reverse complement strand
GTCGTGACGGTGGGGAGTTCATCAGCCATGCGACATGCGGTTGCCGCCATCACGCTCATCTGTGCTTTGATTGTCGGGTGCGTCGGTAAGAAACCGCTCGACCGCGACTTCTTCAGCCCGCTCGAATTCGACAATCAGCGAATTTTATCCACCGTTGCAAGAATCGAACAATTTGGCGGGATGAGTAAGTCAGGCACGAACTATTTAGGCGACCCGATGCTCGTCGCCAGCTTGATCACCAATATCAACGCCGGATTGGTCGAAAGATACGACCGTCACCCACGTTTGATCACCCTGATCGTTACGAAAGAGCCTCTGCGGGAGGATGACTCCATTGCGGCGGAGCAGCACCGCATTGACCTACGCCTCGTGGACGAACACTGGGAGATCATGTGGGCGGGCGTACGGTGGAAGTGTCATACGGGGCGAGGGCAATCCGACTGGGCGCCGACGCTGTGCAAGTGATTTATCTTGGTTGGCGCTGTCAAGGGAAATACGGGGCAACTTCGAGCGTCAAAGGGCGTAGAATCTGAGTGAAGGGCGTCGGATACATGTGGGTTGAACGAGCCGATGGACTTCAACCGCGAGAACTCGGACGACTTGTCGTTGATAGAACGGATTGCGCGGCAGAAGGCGATGTTGGAAGAGCAGAAGGCGCGGCTTGGGATCGGGTGATGATGGGGAACGTTTGACTCGACTCAACGTGACATTGAATACTCGGCAACTTCGCCCAAATGTCCGTACGGTTGTGGATTCGGAGAGATCGTCACGTCGGCGACAGGAATCGCCTCCTCACGATGACAGGTGGTGGGTTGACGCCCCGACGGTTCCACAGTTGCCGTCAGCCGATCCGGGGATTCTTCGGCACGGCAGCCTACTCCGGTCTTCCCGCCCGCTGTAATCCGCCGTACAACCAACGGCAGAACTCCGCCGTTTTGCGCGGGTCCTTCGCGTCGTCCGAGAAACGCGCGAACATCATGAACATCGCCGTCAACACCCACAGCGGATGATCGGGCACCGTCAACTTCGCTTCGAGTTCGGCGAGGTTGATGTTGCCGCCTTTGTCCAACGTTTCCGCCGCGCGATACAGTTCCGCCAGCCACTGCTTCGGGAACCCCACCTGCGCCTCCCGCCCGACCTCATTCATGGAGGGGTCAAGCGCGCGGAGGTGTCCGCTGCCGACGATCCATCGAGTATTCCACGCGGGCGACTGAGCCTGAAGCGTCATCGGGACGGGGAACATATACGAGCCGCGCTTCTGCATGATGAGCGCGTCGGCGCGTTGCCCCGTCAGGACGCCGATCACGCGCTCAACCTCCGGCGGGGAGCCGTCCTCCTCCGCGATGGCGACCGCCCCCTCGCGGTAGGCGAGCGTTTGCCAGGGACACGGGTTCCCCTGAAAGATCGTGGCGATGGGCGCGCCAATCGCTCCCGCGAGGTGCTGCGTGAAGGTGTCGTTGCCGATCAGGACGGCGGCGCCTTGTAGAGCCTGCGCCAACTGGTGGAAGTTCGTTTCGCCCGCGAGGTTGACGACGCTGCCGCCGATCCGCTCGACGGCGCGCTGGACGTGCAGGTTCAAAATGCGCTCGGACTTGCCGCCGACCAGCACAATCGCCATGCCGCTCTGTTGGACGAGTCGGACAGCCAGTTCCGAATAGTTCTTTTCGTGCCAGCGTTTCTGGTCTTCAAACGAGCCCACTTGGAAGGTGAAATACGCCTTCCCGCCCAACGCTTGTTGGAACTGCTGCGCGAACGCGGGGTCGGGTTGAACGGCGAACTCGGTTCGGATGTCCGTTCGCGCCGCGCCGCCGATGTTGATGAACGCATCGACCCAGTTCATCGTCGAGAAACGCGCGTCGGCTCCGGCGACGCCGTAGTACTGCGACCACAGATCGGGGACGCGCTGTTCACCCTGCGAGCCGGCGTAGGGACCGCGACGGTCGTCCGTCTCAATCGCTCCGGCGATCAACGCCGCCGCCGTGTTGAACTGGAGATTGACGACGCGGTCGGCGCGTTGCGGGAACTCGGCGAACAGTTCCGCGAACTCCGCCTTCGCCGCCGCGACGGGGAGCGGCGTCCCCGCCTCCTTCACGTCGATGGCGCGTCGGCGGTACTTCGTGATGAACTCCAAC
This sequence comes from Candidatus Poribacteria bacterium, assembly GCA_027625215.1. Lineage (GTDB taxonomy): Bacteria > Poribacteria > WGA-4E > JAQBWJ01. The sequence goes on along the minus strand of JAQBWJ010000692.1, from coordinate 425 downwards.
GGCACGACGATCAGACGGTCGATGTACGGCTGCCCCTGCAACAAGGCGGCGCAATCTTCCGAGACGATCCAAGTGACGTGGGTCGGGGCTTCCTGTTTCCACGCTCGCGCGAGCGCGGTGGACATGATGATGTCGCCGAGTCGGTAGAGGCGGATGAGGACGAATTCTCGCGGCATGGGCTCGTTCAAGGTTCGTAGGGGTCTTCGTATGTTTCTTCGTATGTTTCTTCGTATGTTTCCAGCGTTCGGATGAAGTCGGCGGCGGCGCGTTCGTTGGCTTCATCGGCGAACCGCGCGGCGTTTTGTCGTCCGCCGAAATAGAAGCGGTTGCCGATCAGGTACAAAAACAGCGCATCTATCCAACGGTTATCCGCAATCGCCCTTCCCGTCAAGTAAAAGAACCCGCCGTTCAGGGCGAGCGAGACG
>JAQBWJ010000691.1 GCA_027625215.1 Candidatus Poribacteria bacterium | reverse complement strand
AAGCGACGACAAACCCCCTCACACTCCGGAGGCAAGCCCTCAACATGAAACGCGCCACACGCGACATTCTCTATTTCGAGACGGGTCCCGACAACAAACCAACAATGCGCGTCTCGCCCGGCGAAACGTTCGAGGTAGAAACCCAACTGAATCGGGGTCCCTGGTTGGACAATCACCCCGACGGCGAACGGCTCCGCGAGAAACTGTACGGCGGCAACCCGTCAAGCGGCTGTTACTGGGTGGAAGGCGCGAAACCGGGCGACGCCCTCCGCGTCAAAATCGGCGACATCGCCCTGGACCCGGTCGGGTTCACGCGGTACGGCGGCAACACGGGCGCGTTTCCCGGATGGCTCGGCATGTCGGGCGTCGGCGAGGCGGAGAACATCGTCGAGATTCGGGATAACGTGATTCATTGGGGCGACGGCAAGACGCTCCCCGCGCGACCCATGATCGGCTTCGTCGGCGTCTCGCCCGCGAGAGAGCGCCATCACAACGGTTGGGGCGGCAACTGGGGAGGCAACTTCGACGTGCAGGAGATTACGACGGGCGCGGACGTGATTCTACCCGTTGAGGTGGACGGCGCGTTGCTGCATATCGGCGACATGCACGCGATTCAGGGCGACGGCGAAATCTGCGGCGCGGGCGGCATCGAGGCGAGCGGCACGGTGCGCGTCTCGGTTGAAATCATCTCGCCGCGCCCCAAAGCGATGATGGGTCCTCGCATTGAGAACCGCACCCACATCGGGACGGTTGCGATGGCGCGTCCGGCGGAAGACGCCTTCCGTCAATCGCTCGCCGCGTTGATCTTGTGGTTGGAGGCGGATTACGGGTTCACCAAGAAGGACGCCTACCTGTGGCTTGGACAGGTCTTGGAGGCGCGGGTGACGCAGTTCGTCAACCCGACCTTCACCTACATCGCCAAGATCAATCGCAACTTCCTTCCGCCACAGCGCGGGTGAACGAGGTAGAATAGGAAGCGTTCGCCGCCGTATTCACCAAAAAACGACCCCGAAATTCAGGCAACACGTCGCGGATGAAAGATTACTACCGCATCCTTCAAGTCCACCCCGAAGCGGACACGGAGACGATTCAAGCGGCGTACCGATCGCTGATGCGGCGTTTCCACCCGGACAAGAATCGGGAGGAAAACGGCGTCGCCGAAGACCAGACGCGCGACCTGAACGACGCCTACGCGACCCTGAGCAACCCCGAACGACGCCTCCAGTATGACCGCCAGCGCGAACAACCCGCGTCGCGCCGACCGTCCGTGATGCACAGCGGCGTCGGCGCGACGCGGGTGACGCAGGACGTTGCCTACGTGGCGATCCAGAAGGAAACGCGGCGGCTCGAGGAGGAACTCTACCGTCTGCGCGGCGAGAACAAACAGTTGCGGATGGACTTGGAACGCGCTCGCTCTCAGTTGGCAAGCAGCGAGCAGAACGCGACAAAACTGGTCGAACGGCTCAACGACGCGGACGCGCAACGTCGGCGCATGGAACAAGCGTTGTCCGTCACCGAGAAGCAACGCGACCTCCTGCGCGACCGAGCCAACGGCGAACCGACCCCGAGCCGTTCGTCGGAGGCGGCGACGATGTCACCCCATCGCGGAACGAAGCCGACGCCGAAGACCAATAACATCAACCTGCCCGGCGGTCAACAGACGATGACCTTCGCGTGGGTGCCGGGCGGCACGTTCTCGATGGGCAGCGACACCGGCAACCCCGACGAACGCCCAATCCATCAAGTCGCGCTGGACGGGTACTGGATGGGCGTGACGCCCGTCACGAACCGCCAGTTCGCGGCGTTCATGCGCCATCAACCGACTTGGAGCAAGCGCGTCAGCGTGCCGAACCGCCATCAAGATTACCTGAAAGACTTTATCGGCGATTCTCCCCCAAGCGGACAGGATGCCGCGCCCGTTATCTGGGTGACGTGGCACGCCGCCGCCGCGTTCTGCGAGTGGGCGCAGATGTCGCTGCCCACCGAGTCCCAATGGGAGTGCGCCGCCATTGGAGGTGAAGGGCATCGGTACGCGACAAGCAACGGGACGCTGATGACCCGTCTTGCGAACTACGGCGGCAAGATGATGGGTGTGACCGCCGTGCGTAAATATCCGCCGAACCCTTACGGCATCTACGATCTGTCCGGCAACGTGTGGGAGTGGTGCGCCGACCTCTACGACGAAGCGTTTTACGCCAAACCCGCCTCGTCGGAGCCGAACCCCGTCAGCGGCAACCGACTCGCCTTCCGCAACCGCGACTGGCACGAAGGCGATCACGACCTTCCGCGCGTCATTCGCGGTGGCTCGTGGCAAAGTTTGACGGCAGACCTGCGGACTTCGGCGCGCGCGCGGCAACAGGGGTCGCGTCCGAGCGGCTTTTGCGGGTTTCGATGCGTGCTGCCGGGCTAGTCGTTCCGTCGGCTGGATTCGCGCGGGATCAGTTCCACGTCGAGCGTCACTTGCTCCGTGCGACCCGGCTCTTCCTCGTTCAACCGCTTTGAGAGCAGTTCGACGGCGGCTTTGCCCATCTCTTCCTTCGGGATGCGGACGGTGCTCAACGGCGTCG
>JAQBWJ010000690.1 GCA_027625215.1 Candidatus Poribacteria bacterium | reverse complement strand
CTGTTCGGCAGCATCCTCGACAACTCGGCGGTCCTTCGCTTGTACGCGTGCCATCAATGCTTCACGGACGGGTTCTACCCCGGCATCGGCGGCGTCGAGATTCGCTCGGTCGTCAACCCGCTTGGCTTCGGGAAGAATGTGCTTTTGCTCGGCGGGTCGGACGTGTCTCAGGTTCGGGAGGCAGTGATCGGGCTGCATCGGTCGTTCAAGGATGTGACGGTTGAAAAGGATAGGATCGTCCGCCTTCGCCGTTTGAACTTCGCCGTGTCGCACGAAAACCCGCACTGGCTCCCGACGGAACGCGATGTCAAACGCATCCTCAAAGTTGCGGATGACCGCCCCGAATCGCGGTTCGCACGCGCCGCCGACTTTCTCCTCTACCACTATCAGACGGACGATCACGAGTGGGCGAAACTCGCGCGGCGTTTGGTCGAACCGATGTTTGAGCGCGCGGCGGACTCGTCGGACGTGTGGAAGTTCATCGTCGGATGGAGTCTCGTTCAATCGAGTCCAGCGTTTGAGGACGATTTCCGCTTGGCGACGGATAGGCTGTTGCTGAGTGTCGGCTACGGGATCGCGGATTCGTTTGAGCCGCCCTCAGCCGACCCCTCCTTGCGTCGAGAGTCCACCTCATACGCGCTCGCGTTGCGGCGGATAGGCGAACACTTCAAGCGCGTCTACGGTGAAGACCCGTTCTCCGACAAACGAGATACGATCAGCACAACCTTCCACCGAGACGACCCGGGCGCGGGACTCGGCAACGAACGCGACTGGCTCGCGGTTGATCACTGGTTGTCGGTTCTGTTGCAGGATGAGCGGTACGACCTGCTCGAAAGCGGCATCCTGACCGACCTCTCCCGCGAAATCCTCGCATCGACGGATAACCTCAAATCACCCATCGGTGACGCGGACAACGACCGTCACGCGCACAACGTCCTGTTGAAGATCGCCGCATTTGAGGACGACGGAAAGCCTCTCTGGTTGCGCCGCTGGTTGAGCGGCGACGCGGCTGCCGACGATCCGCGAGACGCGCCGACGAAATCGTGGGCGTGGTACACGGGTATGTACGCTCCCGACAAACTCCCGATGGAACCGCGCGACATTCCCCGCATCCACCCGATGTTCGCGGACACCGAACGCCGTACGCTCCGCTCAATCACCCTGCGGCGCGACCTGAGCCCCTCGACGGAGTTTTTATCGCTTGGAGGTGACGGCGCAATCCGGCGATTGACGTGGAAGGGACGCGCTTGGTTGGAAGGCGGGACGTGGCGCAACGATTCAAACGGCGAACTCCTGAGCCTCGCCGATCTGCCTAACTTTGGATACGTCGCCATCCGGCCCGACAGTTGGACGCGCCATATCTTCTGGCGTTTCGGTCGATTCTTCTTCCTGTTGGGTCGGCGATGAGATCGATTTGACGACCGAGTGGACGCCCGTCGAAGGCGTGTTTCAACGGGATGGTAGCGCGTGGACGCTTCGGGAAGGGGTCGGACAGTTGCGTTTGATCTCGGAGGACGGGACTGCCCCAGACAAATGGGAGTCGGCGTCATCAGCGACGCGAGGCACGTGTCTTTCGATGGACGATCTTTCCTCCGCCGAACGGTTGAGTGAGCGAGAGTACCGCGTTGGCGACGCCTTGCTCGTCGTGGAGACGTTTACCCGAAACGAGATCGTCATCGACGCCGAAGCGGTCTGCGTTGACCGAGAAGGCTTGTGGTGCGTCGGCTTCCAATCGCTTCGCATGGACGGCGACGAACTGCTCACCGCGTCGCGCCCGATCCACCTCTACATCAAGCGTGAAACGGGTCACGGGCGCGTCGTGACGGACTCCCCGACCCAACTCCGCGTTACCAACCGCGCCGCGACCGAAACGCTCGAACTCGACAAGGGCGACTTCAAGATGAGTTTCGATGAGTTCGATTGGGACGCGGTCCGCAAACGCCTTCCGTAGACGGCGTCCCTCGTGATACAACACCCGTTGACAATGTCAAACGGAGGGGTCGCCGCATGAACGCAACGCTTATCATTAAAGGCGGTCGGGTGATTGATCCGGCGAACGGACGCGACGGCGCGTTCGACATCGCCGTATCGGACGACCGTATCGTCCACATTGCGCCGAGCATCGACGCGAACGGCGTCCAAGCGCTCAACGCGCGAGGGAAGGTCGTCACGCCCGGCTGGATCGACCTGCACGCGCACACTTACTGGGGCGTTTCGACGTGGGGCATCCCGCCCGACCCGGTCTGTCTGTTGTCCGGCGTCACGACGGTCGTGGACGCGGGGACTCCCGGCTGGGCGAACTTTCTCGGCTTCTACGAGTGGATCATCAAGCCCTCCGTGACGCGCGTACTGTCGTTCGTCCACATTTCGGGAATCGGGCTGACATACGGTCTCGTCGGCGAGATGCAGGACATGCGGTACGCTCACCCTGAGTTCACGGCTCAAACAGTTAAAGACTACGCGGATGTGACGACGGGCGTGAAGGTACGGCAAGGACGCGCTCAGGTCGGCGACAACGGCGTCGATCCGTTACGCCGGGCGATTGAGGCGGCGGAAGCGGCGGATACGC
>JAQBWJ010000689.1 GCA_027625215.1 Candidatus Poribacteria bacterium | reverse complement strand
CGGGCGCGAAGCAGGTCGCGGATCCCGCCGCCAACGATGTGGCAGGGCTCGTTTCGGCGGCGGAACCACTCGTTGAGGGACGCGAGCAGGTCGCGGGTTGAGAGGTCGATATCTGTGTGCATGGGATGATGACGCACCTGCTTGATCCACTCTCGACGCTCGTGGTTTGTGACGGGAGACGTTCCCCTTTGCCCCAAACCGCCTGGATGCCTGACGGTTTTCGATTCGATGGTGCTTCGTTGAATGACGCCCCCCTGATCACATCGCGTCGAATCGCAATGTCACTGTTTCGAGACTATCCACCGAACCGACCACTGTGACCAAATCGCCGAGTTCCAACCGCGTATAGCCGTGACAGATGAGCGCGTGCCCGCGTCGGTGGATCGCTATGATGAGCGTGTCCATTGGCAGACGCAGTTCCCGAAGCGGAATGCCGCGCAGATCGGGGTTGCGAAGTTCCAAGTCGATCACGTCGTGACCCGGGTCCATCCCCAAGATGAGCGATGCCGTCGAGGGCGACCGCACCGCATGATCGAGCAGGTGGACGAGCGCAGTGGAGGGATCGATCACCAACGCTTTCATTTCGTGGAACCGCTCCGCGTGTCGTCGGTCGGACATCCGCACGACGAGGTTGTCCACGCCAATCTCTTCGTAGATCGTGTTGCAGATCGTGTAGTTCTCATCGTCCGACAGCAGCGTGATGACGCAGTCCGCCTTCTCGGTGTCGAGGCTTTGGATCGACGCGAGGCTCAGGTCGGGGATGGGGCAGATTTCGACGTCTTCGTTCGTATCCGTGAGCGATTCCGGCGGGAGCAACGTCGCAATTTTGACCTGCCAGCCGTGTTCCTTCAACGTGCGCGCCAATGCGAGCGATTGTCCCTCCAGCCCGAAGATGAGCGCGTCGCGCACGCCGTCGAACTGAGGCTTCCGCGCCTTTTCGTGCGTTTCCCCAGCAAGATGCAACGCCCATTTCAGAAGTAACGGACCCGTGATGATCGTCAACGCGATCATGGCAATCATCATCGTGGCGAACGAATCGCCCCAGCCGGGAAACTCACCCGCTACCTCCTTCGCCAAGCCGAGCCCGACGCCCGCCTGCGTGATTTGGCCCATCCATTGAATCCGGTTGAACGTCATCGGGTCGCGCGCGATCATCCCGCCGCCGAACGACGCGACAAAAACCAACCCCATATTGATGGTGAAGATGAGCAGGGCGAACTGCCACGTCTCCGCGATGACGCTCAACGAAAGCGACGCTCCCGTCAGAGTGAAGAAGACGACATAGATAGGGATGCTGCCTCGCTCTATGAGTTGGAGCAGTTCAGCGTGGTTCCGGCTACGGTTCACCGTGAGAAAACTCGCCGTCATGCAGATCAACAGCGGTTCGACAAAGAACTCGAAGGGAAGGTTTTCATGTGTCCAGTGGCGGAGCGACTTCGACAAGAAAAAGACGAGGTAGCCCACCACGAGCATCGCCGCAACCTTCGCCCACGTTGAGACGGAAACGCTCAAAACGCCGCGTATCAGCCACGACACCGCGTATCCCAACACGAGAGACATCGCCAACTCTGCCGCGAGAAAGACGACGAACATAAGGCTGAACGGCAATTCAGTCAGCAGCACGTTTGCGATGGACACGCTGATGGCGAACAGGACGATCACCAACACGTCCATCACGACGGTAACGCCCAGCACCGTCTTCGTGAATGGACCCTTCGCTCGGAGCTCGTTGATGACGGCGATGACGGCGGACGGCGACCGTCCCGTCAGAATCGCCCCCGCCAACAATGCGACGGAGATCCGTCCGCCGACACCGAGTTCGTTCGTGAAAGGGATCAGCCCGCTCAACAGAAAAACGGCGAGCGCGCCGAACAGGTAGACGATGCCGATCTGCACGGCGGAAATCGAGATGATGCTTCGTAGTCGGCTGCGGAGCTCCTTCAGGTACAGTTCCGAGCCCGCCGCGAACGCGATGAACGCCAGCGAAACCTCGTCGATGAAGCGGAGTTTTAAGACCGCATCGGCGGAGATCAGTTTCAATACATCCGGTCCGGCGAGAACCCCCATCAGCATGAAGCCGGTGATGAGCGGCAGTTTCGCTTTGACCAGCGTCTCCCCGAATCGATGAGAGGCGGTGGCGATCACGGCGAAACTGAGAAGGATTCCGCCGAGTTGGAGAGACGTTTCCATTCGATGAACAACCCATGATATGAATACGTTGGATAGCGAATGCGCGCCGAATCCGCGCATGGACTTTGAGATTATACTTCCATATCCACGCTTCCGTTGCGACGAGGGAACTTCCGTTTTGCGCGAGACAATCATTGAGACATGGCAATCGTTGAACGCCGCGCTCCGCGACGGCACGGTGTTGCATGACAAGATCATCCCGTCCGTCGTCGTGATCTTCCTCGTCGTCGGTTTGCGGTACGCGCTCGTCAAGTTGGTCATCAATCGGATGGAAGACCAGCGCGCCCAGTATCGCTGGAAAAAAGCGACCTCGTACGCCTTTTCAGTGCTGGTGGTGCTGTTGGTCGGACATTTTTGGTCGGACGCGGTCGGGAGCCTTGCG
>JAQBWJ010000688.1 GCA_027625215.1 Candidatus Poribacteria bacterium | reverse complement strand
ATAGGATGAAAGTAGGAAAATCAAACTTTCCACATCCTTTACCGACTGCAAGGAAGAAGCAAGCGAAATGTCGTTGGTCAAAGTCAGACCCAAAGGTCAAATAACGCTTCCCAAGAAGGTGCGCGACGAACTCGACCTGCGCGAGGGCGACCTTGTCGAGGCTGAAGTGATCGACGGTCAAGTTGTCATCACCCCGAAAAAACTCGTCAAAGAGGACGCATTGAGGCGTCTGAATTCGCTGTTTGAGCGGATGCGCGAGCGTAACCCTCACATCACCGAAGAACAGGCGATTGAAGACGCGCTGAACGCCATCGACGAGCATCGTCGGGAGCAACCTGTCGTCAGCCGCGATGCGTAGGATCGTCTTCGATACCGGCGTGCTGGTGAGCGCCTTTCTGCGGAGCGGCGGTCTGGCGGGAGAGTTACTCGCCCGATGTATTCGTGACGATACGGTCTTTTGCTCCGAAGCAATCCTCGCGGAGACGCGCTCGGTGCTTCTCGAACGACGCCATTTGCGCGTTCGGTACGGCTATTCGGATGATGAAGTCGAGGAGTACCGTTTCTATCTGCGTCACGTATCTACCTTCGTCATGCCGGATGAGGACTTCCGAGCGGTGGAGCGCGACCCGAAGGACGATGTGATCCTAGCGACGGCAGTCGCGGCGGACGCGGATTATCTCATCGCGCGAGACAGACACCTCTTGGATATGAAGCAGTTCGAGGATATTGCGATCACCTCGCCTGAAAACTTCATGGCGATTTTGCGCGAACACGCATGAGGCAAGGAGTGTTAGGCAATGTTGAAAGCCGGATTCGCCCGCGTACCGATCACCCCGCCCGTCGGGACGGCGTTGGCGGGCTACTTCAACACGCGGCACTCCGTCGGCGTGCTGGACGACCTCTACGCTCACGCGATGCTGCTCGACAACGGCGACTCCAAACTCGCGTGGGTGACGTGCGACTTGATCGGCGTCACGCGCGACATGACCCGCCAAGTGCGCGAGCGGCTCGCCGACCTGCTCCCGCCCGACGCGATCATTGTCTCTGCGACGCACACCCACACGGGACCCTCCCTCACCGACTCGACGTACACCCCCATCAACCCCGAATGGGCGGCGACCCTCCCCCAACTGATCGCCGGAGCGGTGCGTACCGCCTTCGACCGTCTCGCCCCCGCCGAGATCGCCGTCGCCGTTGGGAACGAACCGACCGTCGCCTTCAACCGCCGCTTTCGGATGGAAGACGGCTCGGTTGTCACGAATCCGGGCGTCAACAACCCCAAGATTGTCGAATCGGTGGGTCCCATCGATCCAGATGTGGGTGTCCTCTACGTCCGCGACCTGGAGTCCAAGCGACCGCTCGGCGCGTTCGTCAACTACACCTGTCACACGGACACCACGAGCGGCAGCCGCATCTCGGCGGACTATCCGGGACACCTCCAGCGCATCCTCCGACAGGTTTTCGGCGACGAGTTCGTCACGCTGTTCGGCATGGGCGCGAGCGGAGACATCAACCACGTCGATGTGACGGGGCGCGTCCTCCGCAACGAACACCGCACCAGCGCGGAACGCATCGGCACGGTGCTTGCGGGTGAGGTGATAAAAGTTGTCGGCGGCATGCAGCGGTTTGAAACGGAAATCGCGCTTGGCGTTGCGTTGGCGGACTTTGAAATACCGTACCGCGTCGTCACCCCCGAACAGGTCGCCGAGGCAAAGGCGATCCTTGAAGCGGACAAGACGCCGCACCCCTCCACCTCGCAGCCGGAACGGTTGCAGGCGCAGAAGATCGTCACGTTGAGCGAACTCGACGAGTCCGGTCGCGCGACGGAGATACAGGCTGCGCGGGTCGGCGACCTCTCTCTGCTCTGCGCGCCGGGCGAGATTTTCGTGGAGTTGGGGCTGGAGATGAAACGACGGTCGGTCGGCTCGCCGACGTTCGTCATCGAACTCGCCAACGACACGACGGGTTACCTGCCCACGGCGAAGGCGTTGATCGAGGGCGGGTACGAGGCGAGCAGTTCCCGGTACGCCGAACATGCGGGCGAGGCGTTAATCGACGCGCTGATCGACACCGAACAGAAGGCACGGTCATAAATCGCCGTGCGCGACGATGTCTCGTCGTTCGATTTTTGTCGGACGGTACGATCACCCCCTCGCCCCCCTGCGTACTTGGTTGACGTACTCCCGAATCGCGTCTTCATCCACGATGGCTGACAGGGATCATCGTCTCCCCACTACGACACTTTAAAGGCACGATGAGGATTCCGACGGCTACCAAGCGGTGCGACGACACGCTTCCGCCCTCCTCCGCGAGTGTCTGCGACTGGCGGACGCGCTTTTCCTCTGGATGACGCACACCCGACCGCGCCCGCTTGAAGAGTGTCTGAGCGTCAACATCGAGTTTCGCGCGAACTTCCCAAAGAACGGCGCGGAGTCACCGCGTCGTTTCCCGTTATCAAACCCAAACAACCTAAAAAAGAACAAATGGACTAAAAAAATGAAAATAATGAAGTTTAATCATTGGACTTATCAAATTCACGAGATACAATCTAAACGGATTCGAGAGAGTCCAA
>JAQBWJ010000687.1 GCA_027625215.1 Candidatus Poribacteria bacterium | reverse complement strand
CGCCGCGCCGCAATACGCGAAGGCGACGAAGATGGATGCGCCGATCTCGCTCGACGGCGCGCTGACCGAATGGGACCAACTCCACCGATATGTCCCGTTGGACGGAGACGCGCGAAGCCCCTATTTCCTCGTTCAATGGGATGACGAGAATCTCTATGTCGCGGTGAACGCGCCCGCCCTGTCACTCGGCGCAGGAGTCGGGTTGACCGACCGCTTCGACGTGTTCATCGACTCGAAGAATACCCGTTCACCCGCGCTCTACCGGGCGGGAGACACGCATCTCAGTTTTTTGCGGTTCGGAGCCGGGCAGGAGATCGCGCGATACGTCACGCACTACTCGGAGGAGGGCGCGCCACCGCAGGGCGAGCCCTCTGTCGCGTTCAGGTCGAGTCGCGTCGGCGACCGTTACGTGTTCGAGGCGAAAATCCCGAAGGCGAGCGTCCTGCCGTTGTGGACGGGGACGCATCGGTCGTTGTTCGGGTTGAACATGATTCTTTCGACCCGCGACGGACGAAAATGGGCGTGGGCGACGGAGAACCCGCTTGATCCGCCGATCCGCTGGCGCGCCGTCCAACTGATCGGCTCCGTGCGCGCCGACGTGATATTCGCCCCGCAACCGCCCGACGCCGACCTCGCGTTCCGTCCGTTGCCCTCCGACACGTTCGAGGCGGGTGACGACCTCTGGCTGTTGGTCCGCGACCCCGACGCGAACCGCCACCGCGATCAAGCCGAAACGGTCCGCGCGACACTCATCGGTGATCTGACAGGCGAGCGACGCGACATCGAGCTCCGCGAGGTGAATCGAGGGTTTCTGTTTGAACGCGGCGTCGATGATTCGCTCTCAACCGACAGTGAGTTCTTCGCCGCGACAATCACGACGATCTACGGCGACACGCCGTCGAACGAGGCGGGTGTGATTGCGGTACACGGCAGCGAACGCCTCACCCTGACCTACGACGACACCCGCGCCTTTCCCGACGAACGACCGGACACGATCACCTCCTCCGCAACGGCGCGTATCGGCACGACGGGCGAACTTCTGATCACCGACGGCGGCGAACCCGTGCGCCTCATCCGTTCAGGCGACACGCTGACGATCCGCGTCGCGGATGCCGACCTCATTCGTGAAATCGCCGCGCCGCCACCTCCCGAACCGTCGCCCCCGACCGAAGGCGAACCGCCGCCGCCACCCGAATCCGCCGTCTCGATGGCGCGTTCGTTTTCGATACGACTCACCGCAAAAGACGCGGATGCGCCTCCCGACGACCCCCCGACGGACGCGCTGTCGGTGACACTTGTCGAAGTGGAAGAAGGCGTCTTTGAAGTCGTGGCGGCGACGGAATACGGGGAAGTCCCGATACCGGACGACGAAACGCTCCAAGTCGTCGGGACTCAGTCGGTTGAGGCGACCTATATCGACCGCCTACAAGAATCCGGGCAGACGCGCGTGCCGATGGTGAAGTCCGCTCGCGTCGAGATTGGAGCGACGGCGCGGCTCCGTATCCGCGCGCCCGGCGGAACCTTCCCCGCTACTCCCGATGTTGTCACGCCTGTTTTGGCGGGAAAACCGCTCATCGTTCGTTTGGAAGACGCCGACCTGAACGTCGATCCGAACGCGATTGACGAGGTGAGCGTCACGGTCACGACGGACGCGCTCAACGATTCCTTGACGTTGACTCTCCTCGAAATCGCTCCTGACTCCGGCGCGTTCGAGGCGTTGGTCTATACGATGTACTCCGAGTCGGGAGAGCCCGAAAACGACCGAATCGACACGCTCGGCAACGAGGTCATCTCGTTCCGATTCCTCGACGCTATTCAAGGCTCCGGTGCGACAAACGTGTCCGTCACCGTCCAAGCGGTGACGCAAACGGGCTTCGACGGCGATCTCGAAATCGTCCGCACCGACTCCCGCAACGTAATGACCCACTTCAACGCGGAAGACACGCTCAGCTTCCGGTTGGTTGAGGGCGACGCGACGGAGGGCGAACTGCTCGTCCGCGTCCGCAGCCGCGACACGGGAGACGATGAAACCGTGTCGCTCAACCCCGTCGGCGACACGGGGCAACTCTATGCCGGAACGCTCTCAACCGCGTTTGCCGTTCGAGGCGTCGCCAACGACGGCGTTCTTCAAGTCGCGGGCAACGACCGGATCACCGCGACCTACACGGACGCCTTGCGCGCGTCCGGCGAAACGGACATCGTCGTCTCCACATCTGCGACAACAAATACGGGTAACGACGCCGAGATGGTCGTCTTTCGGGAAAACCCGACCGATAAATCGTGGTATGACTTAACCGAAGCGTTCATCGCGGGCGAAAGCCTCGTGATCGAAGTGACCGACCCCGACCTGAACGCCCGCAGCGAAGTGATCGAACAAACCCTTGTCACGCTCACCGAAGACTTTTTGGGCGACACGCTCGACGTGACGCTGCGCGAAACCAGCGGCAACTCCGGCGTCTTTCGCGGCGTCGTCACGACCCGCTTCGGCACGGAAGCCGCAAGCGACAATCAACTTCAGGTGCATGGGCAAAGCCTCGTTCAAATCCGTTATCTCGACGCGATCCGCGCGTCGGGT
>JAQBWJ010000686.1 GCA_027625215.1 Candidatus Poribacteria bacterium | reverse complement strand
ACTCCAACGATAATATCCCGCCTTCGTTCATCGCTTGCACCGCATTGCGGATCAGGTTGACGAAGACGACCCGCATTTTGGTCGCGTCGCAGGAGACGAAGCCGCGTTCGTCGGGCGCGTTCGTGTTGAGTTTCACTTTGGCGGACTCGATCTCCGTCTGCTGCACCCGCGCGGCGTCGAGCGCGACTTCCCACAGGTCGCTCGGTTCGTACTTGAACGAACCCTGTTGAAAGAACGAGAGCTCGTTTTCCACCATGTCGGAGAGTTGCGACACGCGGTCGATCACGACATCCATCTCGGCGCAGATTTCGTCGGGGCGTTCCTTCATGCCGAGCGGGTCTCCGCGCTCGAAGTTGCGGCGCACCATCTCGGCGGGCGAGCGGATCGAGTTCAACAGGTTGCGGATTTCGTGGCGCACTTGGGCGGACATCACCCCGAACGCCGCCTCGCGCTCCGCGCCCAACGCGCGACGCTCCGCCAAACGCAGCCTTGCCGCATCGACGCCCAACGCCCACGCCAACGCCGTCAGCGCAAGCGCGATCACGACGGACACCATCGGCAACCACGTATCCGCAAACAAAAACACGCCGACCGCGACCGCGCCGTGAACGATCACCGCCGCAACCCCGAACGCCGCGATCCCCCACATCGACCAAAGCCGATTCCCCAAAAAGAACGCCGCGCCGATGAACGACAGCCCCCAAACCCCGAACACGACGACGTTCGTCATCCACGTTCGGGGGCGAATGTAATCGTCCGTCAGTATCGCGTGGATGACGCTTGCCCGCAGTTCGAGCGCGGTGCGTTTGCCGAAGGGGGTGATGAGGTACTCTTGATCGGTGCGCGGCTCGATGCCCAACACGACCCATTTGCCGCTCAACGATCCCACGTCGCCGCTCAACACATCCGCGTAGGTGACGGTGGGAATGTCGGACGCGATGCGGGGGATCAACAGCCGCCCTTCCCTGTCCAGCGGCAGGTTGAGCGCGTCCGGCGAGACGCGGCGGATCGCGGCGGCGAACAGCGTTTCAATCGAGGCGCGCTCCGCCGCCTGAACGCCGTAAATGACCTTCGCCTGACTGTGCCGGAACACGCCGTCCTCCGGCGTCCGCGTGATCGAACTGAACGACTGTGTCGGCAGCGGGCGCGCGTCGAGGATGTCGAACGGCACGGGCGTTTGACCGCCCACCCAGGGGATTTCGCCGCGCGCCTGTCGGACAACGCTCGTCCAGTTGCGAATGAGGTAGAGGGGGAGCGCAAGGTAACTCCACGACGTTCCCTGCGGTTCGTCGCGGGTGAAGTAGAAGACGAACAACGCGCCTTCGCATCCGGCGTCTTCCAGCGCGGCGACGACGTTCGCGTAGATCGCGGGCGACCAGGGCAACGCGCCGAGCAACTCCTCGCTGCGGGCGTTGCTGGTGACGAGGGCGAGTTGGTCGGAACTCGGCGCGGGGCGTTTCGCGCGGAGTTGGACCCGCAGGTCGTACGTCCGCCATTCGAGCATGTCGAACACGCCGAACAGTTCCGCGACATACCCCAACGCCAAAAAGACGACGACCCATCGGATCATGGACCCGATGAGTCGGCGCCGCGTCAGTGTGTCGGATGGGCCCGGCGGAGGTCGTCGCATCGCGTTGAGTTATCCTATTCGGCGTCGCTTTCCGGCAACGTGCGGAGAATGATCTCTCCGGCGTACCACGCTTCAAGGAACGTGTCAAACTCTTGGGTCGGGTGGAACGGCATCCAAACGCGGTTGGTGCTGTCTACATGGATCAGCCGACGGTTCGCCGTCAGAACGCGGTGGCTTTCCGGCGACACGGCGCTGCGGACGAGCAAATACGGCACGCCGTCGTCCGTCACGGCGCGTTCCGTCTGGATACCCGCCGCGTCGATCAGCGCGGTCATCAGAAACAGTTTTGAGGCGTCTCCTTCAGGGTACAGTGACCCGATTGGGAGACGGTCTTTCGAGGCGTTCTCCGCGACCTCGAACAGCGCGGAAAGCAACTGCACGCGCGGGGTCGGATAGATGGTCGGGCGGTCGTTGTTCGCCACGTTGTGGCGCGCCGTTTCGAGGGCAAGGCGCACGAGCGGGGAATTGCCCTTCAACGCCCGCCACCGCTTGATCTGTTCCGGCGTCAACGCGACAACCGACTGGACGCCTACGGTCGCGCGCGCGTCTCCGGCGGGAAGCACATCCACGACGGGGGTCCCGCCGTCGGCGGCGGGTCGGGCTGAGGGCGTTTCGGCTTCCAGCGTGAGCGCCTCGTCAACGAGCGACCCGACGTTCCGCTCCCGCAGCCCCGACAACAGCGCGAACTTCGCGCCGTCCGTCGATTGGAACCGCAGCAGCGACACGGGCGGCATCCGCACGAGATCGGTGCGGTTCAGCAGCATCCCCGTGCGGACGAACTGCCACTCCGACATGCCGGACTGCAACACTTCCACCTTGCCCGCGCTGAAAAATACCTGCACCGACTCCGGCGACTGAGCCGTCGCCCCTGCCGACACAAGCAACGCAAACGCCGCCGCAAGCCACCCCGTCAATTGTCGTTGAATCATCGCTGTCGGTTTTCCCCTC
>JAQBWJ010000685.1 GCA_027625215.1 Candidatus Poribacteria bacterium | reverse complement strand
TGTCGAATGCGCCGCTTCCCGCCATGGTGGAAGCCCAAATCATGAATCGGTGCGGAGGAAACCCGCTGTTCATCTCAGAAACGATGACTGCGATGGAGCATCGAGGCGATATTACATTCGATGAGTTTACGACTGCGATGCCGTTGCCGTCCAAGATTGAGGAACTCATCACCGACCGAGTCGCCATCTTGCCTCTCGACGTTCGACGTTGTCTCTCGATTGCCGCTGTCATCGGTTCGTTCGTGCGCGTTGATCTTCTTGACGCGCTGTACGGAGACTCGACGGTGTCCCTCGATTCATGCCTCTACGAGTTGCTGCGGCGCGACATTCTGATGGAACTGGACGTGTATCCGGTTGCGTTGTTTCGGTTCGTTCACGACGCGGTGCAGGAAGCGGTTTATCGTTCGCTGAGTCCCTCCGATCGGCAACGGCTCCATGGGCGCATTGGGGATGTGATCGACCGAGCGCCCACCGTGTCTTCGGAACAGATACAGATGGCGGCGTTTCACTACGCGCATTCAACCAACACCGAGAAAGCGACCTACTATCTGATGGAATCCGCCGAAAGAGAACGGCGCGAATTCAATCTTGTCCGGTCTTACGCCTTGCTGAAACAAGCTCTATCGTTGACAACGTCAGAGGAGGTCGGGCGTCGCAACATTTTGCGTCGGGCATCGATCCTTGAGTGCGCGGGCGACGCGGCGATGCACGTCGGATTTCATCGCGATGCGGCGGAGAGTTTTCGCGATGCCGCGAATGCGTTCGATATGATGGCGTTCCGTCCGACGCACGGGGCGTGGCTTCGATATCGGCGCGCCGATCAAGGACTTGGCTCCCAAGCAGGCGGCGCACCTTTGGGATGGGCGTATCGTAAGGATTCGGGGGGAAGGTGTTCGTCGGGGAAGACTAGTCTTTCAACCAGAGCCCGCGAGAGTGGGCTTTCGCGTCGCGTTCAAACTGGACGAACTGCGCCTTGAAGTAGAAGGGGTAACTCGTGTAGGCGCGCCCGTAGCCTTGTTTGACGAGTTCGGCGTTCACGAAAAGGTTGTCGTCGGCGCGATAGAGGTACACGAGAAGGCGTTGGTATCGGTCGCGGCGGTCGCGGTCGTATTCAACCCGAACCGTTTCGCCGATCAAGAGATTGTAGACGAACACGGTGGCTTCGGGTCCGTAGTGCTGGACGGGCTTGGAGGGATGTTTCGTCTCCGGCGTGTCGACTCCGATCAGGCGCGCGGTTTCCTTCGCGCCGTCGCGCTCGATGACAACGGTGTCGCCGTCCACGATGCGGGTGACTGTCCAGAATCCGTCGGGCGTCGGAGGCGGCAAGACAATCTGCGGCTCGCAACCGATCCAAGCGGGCAGAATCAGCCCAACGAGAAAGTACCATGCGGGGTATCGTTTCATGGGGGCGGACTGTACCACGTCGGCGGTGTCGCGCGCAAAGGAATCGCCGTCGCCGAGCCGTCACATCGGGGCGGAGCGAGAGGGAGCAAGACGAACCGAACGCGGAGACCCGATTGTGACGGCGAACCGCTCATGTCGGCGCGGCCTTGTCCGACGAAGCGGCAGCGTCCCGCACCAACGACGCGACGGCGCGACGCAAGGGCAATATGCCCGCAGACGGCGTGACGGCGATGAAGGAGGCGGGGTGGGACGCGGTGGGTATCGGCGTGTGGGTTCAACATTCAACATACGTCAGCCGTCGCCGGACCCACGCTCAGGCGCGGCGGGAGTCCTCAGCGACCAGACAATGCGCCCCGCCGCGCCGTGCTTCCACACGGGTCGAAGGTTTGGATGGTTGACACACGCTTCAGGGGGCACGGCGGCGGGGATTTCCACGCGAGTCATGTTCGGCCCACGGATTCGCGCTAAGGATGCCCCAGATAGCCGACGGACGCCCCCGTGTCTCCCAACGGTTTCGGACGGTGCGCGTCTACATGCTTAAGCGGCGGCGGGAAGTCACCACCTCGTGAGTGTTCGGCCCATGGATCAAGACACCACATGACCAGCCAGCCGACGCGGGTTTCCAAGCGGTGTCACATGAGGAGTGCAATCGTCGCTGCGGTTTAAGCGAGTAAGGAGGCGGGGTGTTATCACTTGGGTTGTGTTTGGCACATGGTTCGGGGCACCAACTGCCCAGCCAGACCGACGACGAGCGGGGCAACCACGCGGGTTCGCGTTAAGCAGCGTCACCACGCATGGGGAAGTGCGGCGGCGGGGATCACCACTCGGATTGTGTTTGGCCCACGGTTCGGGCGGTGAGGATTCCCCAGATAGCCGACGCGCGTGGTCACACGGGTTGGCGCGTCGCTCGTCAGTCGTCGGTCAGGTGTGAAAGGACGGGTTTCAGTCGCTTGCGGGCGCGTTGGAGCCCGCTTTTCAGGTTGGATTGTCCGATGCCGCAACGCTCGGCGATCTCCGACAGGGGCAGGTCGGGGTTCTCCAAGACGGCGTTCAACGCGCGCGATTCGGCGCGGGTCAAGTGCAGGTTCGCCATCCGCGTCGCATACTCGTTGGATTCTTCGCGGATCAGGCGGGTCAACGGGTCCGTGTCGCCGTCATCGGAAAGCGTCTCCGCG
>JAQBWJ010000684.1 GCA_027625215.1 Candidatus Poribacteria bacterium | reverse complement strand
TCTCGTGCACGGGCTGACGCAGATCGGCAACCGCACCAGCGGCAGTTCTCGCCGACCGCGCACGCCCTTCCCCCGCACGTCCGGCGACCACGACACCGATCAACTGTTCCGCTGGTTCCGCTACTTTGTCGATAAGCGGGATGTCGGCGCGGCGGAGCGCGTTCTCATCACGCTCCACGACCGCGACTACTCGAAGGAGGAGATCGCCCACTTCGTCTACACGGCGGCGACCGACTACTATTTCACGGGAGACGGTCACGCGCTCGATTTCGCCAACAAGATGTTCGAGGCGTTGGACTACGTCGAGTGGGAAGGCGCTCAGGAGATACTTCGTCCCATCGTCGTCGACTTGATCGGGCGGACGCGCCACGAGGAAACCTCCCGCTGGGCGCCGATGGTGCCGCTGCTGGAAGACATCTTCACGCGGCTAGACGATATCTCGAAGCAGAATCAGGCGAACTCGGCGGAACTGAACGTCTCCGAGTACGCGCAGTTCCTGCTCGGCGACGATTGGGAAGTGCTCGTGCGCGATGTCGAGAAGAAGTTGCGCGAGGGCGTCGATCCGCGCGACATCTGCCGCGCGATGACCTACGGCGGGGCGATCCGCACGGCGCGCTTCCACCTGAAAAACGAGGGCGATTGGCACGATGTCGCCAACATCTACTCGTACGCCCACGCGCTCTACCGCGCGTTCGACTACGCGCCGAGCAAGGAACTGCTGCGCGGGCTGTTTCACGGCGCGGTCTTCATGACGATGCTGCGGTGGTTGAACATGCCGTCGGCGCGGGTTCCGGCTCCGGGTCAGCGACTTGGAGAAACGTTCTCGTCCACGAAACAGATGCTGGCGCGGTTGCAGGAGTTCGCGGACTTCCAAAAGGTGTTCGAGGCGGAACTGCTCGTCAACGAATACTACGAGGAAGGGATGGACATCACGGCGTTGAAACACGCGCTCGCGCACATCACGCTGCGGGAGGACGCGGAACTCCACATGTTCCAAGTGCTGGAAGTCGCCTTCCGCCACTTCGACCTCACCGACGACAAGGAAGAGAAGCGGATGCACCTCCTCGCCGCGACGCGGTACATCACGGCGCAGAAGGTGATGAAAAACATCCTCTGGTCGACCGAGAACGCGGAGCGGTTGCAACGCGGCGAACTGCTCAGCGACCGGACGGACGACGAGTAATACCAATTCGCGTTTAAGATGGGAATATCCGGTTCCCCTCTCCCTTTGAGGGAGAGGGGTTAGGGGTGAGGGTGGTCAACTCACCTTAAACTGGAAACAGTATAAGGTCGCGGGATCGAAGAAGGGCAAGACGGCGGGATCGGGGCTTCAGCGGCTCGATCCCGCTTTCGTTTGTTTGTCGGATGATCGTTTGTCGGATAATCGGATGAGAGCAGGGGTTGACAGAAGTTAACAGAAGTGGGCACAAGTGGGCTCAAGTGAACACTTTTTTCGGCGTGAAAATCCCTCAGACCCGCACAAACACAGGGTTTTTCCGGTTAACACGTCGAAAGGCTGTTAACCTGCGCCCGCGATGGCGATTCGACGGGTTGCCCATCGCGACATCGCCACTGGTACAGCGATAGTCTTGTGCCGCCGGGACGTTTCGTATATCGAATACGTGAACGCAACCGCCGCGCGCCGTTCTTGCCGAACAAGGGGGGTCTCACCCGCGATGAACACGCCGCCTTCACTTCCCGGACAGTACTACCGACTCCTTGCGGCGGAACTTCGACAGATCGAAGAACGGCTCAAACGCGAGCCGATGACCGACCTCGCGTCGTTGGAGGCGCGATCCCGCCATTTCCCAAGCGCGATCCTACTCGTCGCGGTGCTGTACAAAAAATCGCACCCGTCGAACCACTCCTACGGCGATCCGGCGTCGTTCAACCTCGCGCTGAAAATCGGCGACCTGCTCGCGGAGGAGAACGCGGCGGGCAACTTCACCAACCGACTCGACCACCACCGCGACACCTACATGTGGCTCGAAGCGTACCGCCTGCTGCGCGACGAGTTGGGCGAGGCTCGGCGGGCGCGTTGGGGCGAAGAGCTCCGCAAGAACGTGTCCGCGCTGGCGAACGATGTCGCGGAGCGGGCGGACTACCCGCGCTATCAGTCGCCGTTCATCCGCACCTCGCCGAACCACCTCGCGTTGTGGAGTTCGACCGTCTATCTGGGCGGCAAGGTGTTCGAGAACGACGACTGGCTTGAACTCGCCGGGCGCGTCATGCGCCGTTTCGCGGCGGACGAGCAGACCGTCGACG
The DNA here is from genome assembly GCA_027625215.1 of Candidatus Poribacteria bacterium. Taxonomy (GTDB): domain Bacteria; phylum Poribacteria; class WGA-4E; genus JAQBWJ01. Next base: position 315 of record JAQBWJ010000684.1, on the reverse strand, counting down.
GCTACTGGGGCGAGCACAACGATTCGGGTCCGACGACGGGCTACAACTACCTCACCGTCACGGGCGTCGGACTCTACGCCGAGCACTCCGGCGACCCGGCGGCGGTCGAGGCGATGCGCCGCGCAACCACCTTCCACAAGCATTTCACCTACCCCGACGGCGCGCCCGTCGAGGTCGTCAACGACCGCAACCGCTACTGGTCGGAGACGGCGTGGGGGCAGTTCGGCTTTTCGCACTTTCCTGACGGACGCCGCTACGCCGAGTTCCTGACCGGGAAGTTCCGCGAAGGGTCGCTCGGTTACGAGACGGCGGGTC
>JAQBWJ010000683.1 GCA_027625215.1 Candidatus Poribacteria bacterium | reverse complement strand
ACGGCAAGCCGGAGACGGGATGGGCTATCGGCGGACACCTGAGACGCGAAGACCGCGTGGCGGTGTTCGTCCCGGAGCGTCCGTTCGGAGTGGAAGACGGCGCAAAAGTGCGGTTCCGCCTGAAGTTCGAGTCGCCCTTCGGACAGCACCAGTTCGGACGGGTGCGGCTGTCGCTGACGAAGGAAGACGTGCCGTCGTCGGTCGGATCGTCGCTGACGGAGGACGTGTGGTACGCGCTCGGCTCGTTCCCCGCGCACGACGCGAACCGCGCCTTCCTCCAGACGTTCGACCCGGAAAAGGGCGCGGTCAACACGGGACAAAAGTTCAAGATTGGCGAGACGGAACTGTCGTGGCAGCGCAAGGACGACTGGCGCGACGGCAACGAGACGGCTTTCGAAGCCGCCGCGAACTCCGCCGCGTACCTCTACCGCAACGTCACGTCGTTCACGAAGCAGCGCGCGACCTTCCGGTTGGAAACGGGCGAGGGGGTCAAGGCGTGGGTGAACCGTCAACCCGTTTACGCGAACATCGCAACGGGCGGGGTCGCCGAGTTTCAGGCGCAGTTGAACCCCGGCAACAACGAACTGCTCATCAAACTCGTCAATGGCGACGGCGACGCGACGTTCACCTACTCGACGGAGCGCGAACCCGTCATCGTTCCCGCCAAAGTGGCAGACGCGATTGCGTTGGCGGCGGAAACTCGTTCTGAGGAACAACTTGCGTCGATCCGGGAGTTCTACCGCAGCAACGTCTCGGAAGACGGCGGCATCCGCGATCTCGTCGCGCAACGCGGCGCGACGCAGCGCGAACGGAACGAGCTCGACGCCAAGATCGCCACGACGCTCGTGATGAACGAGCGGGACGACCGACGCCAAGCGTTCGTCCTGATTCGCGGCGCGTACGACAAACACGGCGACCCCGTTTCGCCGAACACGCCGTCGTTCCTGCCGCCGATGCGCGAAGACCTCAAACAAACGGAAACGCCCGCCCGTCTCGCGTTGGCGAAGTGGCTGCTTGACCCGTCGCACCCGCTGACGGCGCGCGTCACCGTCAACCGGATGTGGTTGCAGGTGTTCGGGAAAGGGATCGTGCGAACGGCGGAAGACTTCGGCAGTCAGGGGACGCCTCCGACGCACCCGCTGCTGCTCGACTATCTCGCCACCGAGTTCGTGGACGGCGGTTGGGACGTGAAGGGCATGATGAAGCGGCTGGTCATGTCGGGTACGTACCGACAGTCCGCCCGCGTGGACACCGCCAAGTTGGAGCGCGATCCGAAGAACGATCTCTACTGGCGCGCGCCGCGTTATCGTCTCGACGCGGAGATGATGCGCGATCAGGCGTTGGCGTTGAGCGGGCTGCTTGTGCCGAAGATCGGCGGACCGAGCGTGAAGCCGCCTCAGCCGGACGGTCTGTGGGAAGCGGTCGGTTACGTCGGCTCGAACACGGCGAAGTTTTCTCCCGACACGGAGCTGGAGAAGGTCCATCGCCGCAGCCTCTACACGTTCTGGAAGCGCACGTCGCCGCCGCCGCAGATGGCGATCCTCGACGCGCCCTCGCGCGAGGCGTGCTCCGTTCGACGCGAACGCACGAATACGCCGATGCAGGCGTTGATGCTGATGAACGACCCGCAGTACGTCGAAGCGGCGCGCGTCTTCGCGCAGCGAACGCTCAAACAGGGCGGCGAAACGACGGACGAACGTCTCGTCTATGCGTTTGAGGCGGCGACGGCTCGCGTCCCTTCCGAACGCGAGATGGCGATTCTCCGCGCGACGCTGGACGGCTACCTCGCCGAGTATCAGGGCGACGCGGAGGAGGCGGGCAAGTTGATCGCCGTCGGAGCGGCTCCGGCGGAGGGCGTCGAAGACCCGACACAACTCGCGGCGTGGACGATGATGATGAACCTTATCCTGAATCTGGACGAGGTCATCAACAAGGGATAGACCGAATCGAGGGATTGGGGGAGTACACGGCGCTTGCCTCGCAACCGCGCGCGCTCCCCCCAATCGCCTCAGTCGTTCCACCGTCGCCAATCGCTCGCACAAAATGCCCCCCGTTCGACAAAGGTTGGCGCGACCGATTTCAGCGGATACAATGACGTTGGCATGAACAAACCGCTGAATCTTCTGAAAGAGTCCGCGTCGTTTCAGGAACTGCAACGCGCCGTCCGCGAATCGATGCGCCGTGAGCGTTCCGCGTGCCCGCCCGTCGAACTGACGGGGGTACACGGATCGGCGCACGCCTTCCTGCTGACCGCCCTCGCCGCGACGCTTCCCAACGACGCGGTGACGCTCTGCGTGCTGCCGTCTCAGACGGAGGCGCGGCGCGTCTACCACGACCTGTTCGCGTTCGAGGCGGAACGAGTCGCGTTCTTCCCGCTGCTGCCGGATATTTTGGGCGAACACCCCGCCGACTCCCACAAAAGCCTCCGCGCGGAGCGGATCGAGGCGTTGGACGCGATTCGTCGCGGCGGGATCGTCGTCACGTCGATCCACGCGCTCGCGCTACGCATCCCGCCGACGGAGCAGATGCTTCAGAACACGTTTTCGATTGAGGTCGGCAAGGAGTACGAGTTTTAGGCGCTCG
>JAQBWJ010000682.1 GCA_027625215.1 Candidatus Poribacteria bacterium | reverse complement strand
CTTGGTAGGAAAGTCGTGACAAGAAGGCGTGTCCTCCTACGGTTTCGCCACTTCACACCGTTGTTGGACTGAAACTATACACCCGAAATTGGGCGATGGAGAAATAGAGCGCCATAACTGTGGTGACGGTTGAGGCTGGGTTGCGGCGCCCAAGTGCGTCCGCATCTCCTGGAAGGCGGTTTCCACCCGCCAGCGTCGGATGAACAACGTCGGGAGTTGCTCCGCGTCCACCGACGGATCGTACACGCCAAGACGCGCGACTCGAACTTGCCGAGGGGTTGCACAACCGACACCCCAACGGATCGGGACGATCGGCTCCCCGCCACCGATCCATCAGACCCCAAAGCGGCGTAGGTGTTGTCGCCAACCACGCGGTCTCGGTCGGGCAGCCGACGACGCTTGGATAATCATCCGACACGCTCATTCGGAAAGTGTTTTGTGGCGTTTGCCGCGTTCCCGATGGTAGCATTCCGATGGTGCCAGAACGGTCAAAAACGGTAGCGCCCAAACCGCTTGCGCTCACGGAATGGGAACCCGCAGCATCAGACAAACCCAACGCGGTCCACCGGCTTTGACGACATGGCGGTGACTGGAGCGCACCGGGTCGCGGTAAATGCCGTTGGCGGCGATCTTTCGATCCCGCCGCCGCTCGATGGTTTCGTCGATGCCCACAACGACCGATCCATCGCGTTGGAAGGCAGCGATCAACAACCTGAGCAATAAACACGCATCATGACGGAGCGACCATCCTGCGCGGTTCGGGACGCGGAGATCGTTGTGAAAATGTCGCGTCTGATCCAACCCGACCGCTCGCAGCCCATTGGTGACGGCGCGAGAACAACCTCGAAAATGGCAACAGAACCGATATAATGCTGTGAGGTATGGGACGCATGACGATGATTCCTCATTTAGGACGGAGTGAATCGCCGTCGTACGGTACCATGCCATCTCAAAACGATACGATGTCTACTCCAAAATGGATAAAGTCGAACGGAGTGGGCAAGCGGCATAAGGGAGAATCCTGCTCATGCGTTTCCTCACTCTCGCCCTACTCGGAGCCTTGACGATGACCGCGACCGCCGAATGGACGAATGGGCCCAAATTCGCGCCGGACGACTTCCCCATCGGCGTCTGGGTGCAGCAACCGCGCAACGCGACCCGCTTCCAAGAGATCGGCATCAACTTCTATCTGGGTCTATGGAACGGGCCCACTGAAGAACAGTTGGCGACGCTCACCGACGCGGGGATGCCCGTCATCTGCCACATGAACAGGTACGCGCGCGAGCATCTCGACAACCCCATCGTCATCGGTTGGATGCACGGTGACGAACCCGACAACGCCCAAGCCCGCCCCGATGGAAAGGGCTGGGGTCCGCCCGTCGATCCGAACAAGATCGTCGCGGACTACCACAAATTGGTCGAGGCGGACCCGTCGCGTCCCGTCCTGCTGAATCTTGGTCAAGGCGTGGCGAACGACAAGTGGGTTGGTCGCGGTCCCGAAGGCAAGCCGGAGGACTAACCCATCTATGTGCAGGGCGCGGATATCGTCTCGTACGACATCTACCCGGTCGCCGAGACGGAGGAGCACCTTCACGGCAACCTATGGTACGTGGCGAAGGGGTTGGATCGACTCTACGACTGGACGAACGGCGACAAGACCATCTGGATGATTCTCGAAGCCTCGCGCATCTCGAACACGGAGGACAAGGTGTCGCCGCATCAGTTGCGGGCGGAAGTGTGGATGTCGCTCGTTCACGGCGCGACGGGGATCATCTACTTCGTTCACCAGTTCCAACCGAACTTTGTTGAGGCGTCACTGCTGGATGACGCGACACTCAGCGCAGCGGCGAAGGACGTGAACGGAGAAGTCCGCGCCCTTGCGCCGATTCTGAACAGTCCGACGGTCGAAAACGGCGCATCGGTCGTTTCCTCCAACGAGAACGTTCCCATCGACCTGCTCGTCAAACGGCATGACGGGGCGACGTACCTCTTCGCCGTAGCGATGCGGAACGACGACACGCGAGGACGCTTCACCCTGTCGGGGATGGACGGCGCGGCTTCGGTGGTGGAGATCAAGTCGGGTCGGAAGATCGAACTGAAGGACGGGTCGTTTGAGGATGCGTTCGAGCCGTATGGGGTGAGGCTCTACAAGATCGCCAAGTGATCGTCGTGAAGGAACTAGGCGGCGTACGTGAAGAGACGCGGAGTGCTGTTGTCAGTCATCCGCGTCTCGTCGTGGAAGCCCTTAGGTTGTGCAGAGAACCGGTGTCCGAGCCTTTCGCGTTGCGGCTTGCGCGTCCGCGTCGTCTCGCCACGATTCGAGTAGCCGTCGCATTTGGATGCGGTCGGCGACATCTTCAAGCGTGTCGCGCTCCGCATGGACGAGCCGTTCGATCTGTTGCGGCGACAGGTCGCCGTAGAAGTCCGCGAAGTGTTGGCGAAAGAGGCTCGTTGCATCGTTCCCTCCACGTCGTTCGACTGTCAATGTCGAGTAACCCATTGGGCACCTCCTATTCATCTCACTTGGTGCCATGTTTTCTTCTTGAACCGTCACGACGACGATTCGCTTGGTGACGACCAATCA
>JAQBWJ010000681.1 GCA_027625215.1 Candidatus Poribacteria bacterium | reverse complement strand
CGGGCGACACGGGACACGCGGCGCGTTCTCCGTGGATGTGCTCGGCAGCGAGGGGACGCTTCGTTGCGGTTTTTACATCGGCACGGAACTGCTCGACAAAGGTGGCAAGCGGATCGACAACGCGACGCTCGACCTGCCGCCGAACGCGAGCGTCTTCAAAGTCGCCTACCAACAGATCGCCGACTACCTCGACGGCGGCGACCCGCCTCATTGCTCGCGCGGCGACTACATGGCAGTCAACGAGATCGGCTTTGCGACGATTGAGAGCGGCATCACCGGAAAGACCATCGATATCCCGACGCAGAACCGGGAACGCCTCATTTTTGCGAACGGGTGATGTAGAGTTTGGGGGCGACCAGCTGGTCGCCACTACGGTTGTCGTGTTACGCCCCGTTCGCCGCGAGGATATTCGCCCTCGTCCCTTCGACATCCATGCACGCGAACTGGTTGCCGCGCATGAACCGCGTCGCCAGCCCAATCGCCTGCTTCTCGGTGAGCAGCCCGTCGCCCACCTCGCCCTGCAACGCCCGATTCAACCCCTCGCGCGCCTGAATCGCGTAGGCGTACGAACTCGTGGGCCAAGACGTGTCCCCGCCGAACGCGAACAGTTTGTTCGACGGAGCCGCGTGGATGAACGACCGCACGAACTGAGTCGACGCAAACGGGTTGATGCTCCACGCCCAGCACAGGTCCGCCCACACGTTGCGGTAGTGCTTCGTCAGCGCGATCAGTTCGTCTTCGTAAGGGTAGGCGATGTGCATCAACACGAACTTCGTGTCGAGGTGCTTCGACAGCAGCCCGCATAGGTTCCCCGCCTTGATGCGGCTGACGGGCATCCGGTTGTTCCCGGCGTAGTAGCCCGTGTGAATCTTGAACGGCAGGTTGTGCTCGCGGCACAGTTCCGCGCCGCGCGACCACGCCCAATCGCCCAGACAGTTGCGCGTCTCGACACCGATCTCCTTGCCGTCCTTCGTCAGGATGTCGTTCAGCGCGGCGGACGCCTCCTCGTCGGAGCGTTCCGTCCAGTCGAGCGTGCGGTTGTAGGCGTGCTGCGACTTTACCGCGATGGCGACGGGCGCGTACTTGTCGAACAATGCCTCCATCGCCTGCTTGAGCGTCGCCAGATTCGTTACCCCGACGCCCGTGTGCTTGTGGATGCCTTCCAGATCGACATTGCCGTTGCAGAACCCGACCCACGACAAGTCGTACATGAAGAAGTCCAGCCCCGACTTGTCCGGGTAGCACTCCCAACAGAAGTCGTCCGTCTGGATGTGGTCGAGGTTCGCCACGTCGCGCAGGATACGGTGACGTTCACTCGGTTGGCGGAGTTCCTTCGTCTTGGGCGCGGCGGCGGCAATCGCGCTGCCCGTCAATTCGTCAATCCCATAGATGTGTTTGGCGACGAGGCTGACCGCTTCGCCGTAGCCCGTGAACTGCGTCGCCTCCCACGCCTCGCGGATACCTTCGAACCGTCCGGCGATGTCCTCGTCGCTCGCGTCCATGAGACGCTTCATCGCCGCGCCCGTCGCTCCGGCGGTGTGAAGGTCGGCGGGCACGTAGTTTCCGAACAGGTCTTGCAGAATATCGGGTCCGTTCTCGACCCAATCGTTCTCCTTACGCAAGTGTTCGTGCGTGTCGACGAGTTTCGTTTCCTGAATGTGCTTGGCGAGATCCGTCGGCATCGGTCGTTCCTCCTACAAAAACTCGTGGCGTCTCATACAGCGAACGCGGTACGCGCCATCCGACCAGAAACGGGCGTCCGTGTCAACCATAATTGGACAGCGTCCGGTCATTGTCTGTCTTGAACTTTCGAGGCTCATGTATCGTGAGGCAAATGTCGGTCATCAGAGCGAGTACGCCTTCGGATTCGTACACCTATCGCGCCTCCTGTCTTAATACGACAACCGTAACTGACGTCTTTTGTTCCAATGCGCGATCTTCGCCATCTGCCGTTTTCGGCGTCTCCACTGAGACCACTGCCACCGCAGTTCTTTCGAGCGGGGCGGACAAGGCAACGCGCCCTCGAGCAGCCGTCGGACTTCGGGAACCGTCATCTTCGCCAACTTGGGATCGGAACCCCTTTTTGATCCGCTTGATCCCGCATCCAAGTCAGCCATCTATGCGCCATCATCGACAAGGTGATGTGACTGTGCCAACTGTGCCCATGTCGGACCTCATAATTGTTCAACCCCGCCTCCCCTTGGCTTGCTCGAAGCCCTGCTCCACCCGATAGCGAGAGGACGCCGCTTCCGCCAGTCGCGTCAGAGGGGTCTCCTCCGCCGCGTTGGAGAAATAGTAGGCGAACTCCGTCGGGTCGGACACCGAACGACGCGCCAGCAACCACGCCGACTGGCCCGGCTCACCCTCCCGCGTCTCAACGACTCGCTCTGCCGCCCAAACCGACATAGCTTGGGAACACGCCGACCTGACAATTGGCGATTTTGCCGGTGGTCCCGCTGTATTGCCGCTGAACCCCGACCGAACCGTGAGGGTCGCTCGCATCGGACACCGTAGCGACATTTACGATTGATTCACCCGTGGACCTTCAGCTTCGTCATCGAGGATTGTCCAAACGGACGAAACG
>JAQBWJ010000680.1 GCA_027625215.1 Candidatus Poribacteria bacterium | reverse complement strand
AACCCGCCGCAAGTCCGAAGCGTAGCCGACTTCGCGCCGCGATGACAACCGAATACGTCCCGTGCTAGACTTTTGATGCCGAGCCAAAAACAACTTGGGATTACTCAATGTCCATCGAAACCGAGCGCGACTGGATCGGATTGACCGCCGTAGGGCGGGTTGTCGCGGAGACGTTGCGCGTCACGCGGGAAGCCGTTCGTCCCGGCATGACGGGGTTTGATCTGGACGAGATGGCGCGGCGTATTTTCGCCCGCTACGGAGCCGTTTCCGCGCCGAAAGAGCATCTCGGTTTTCCCGGCACGATCCTCATCAGCGTGAATGACGCAGCCGTGCATGGGGTTCCCGACGACACGGCGTTTCAAGAAGGCGATCTCGTCTCCATCGACGTGACGGCGGAATTGAACGGGTATGTCGCCGACGCCGCCGTGACGGTCGCGTTGCCCGGCTCATCAGACGAGGCGCGGCGTTTGGTGAAATCGGCGGAAACGGCGTTTGAGCGAGCGTGTCGAGTGGCTCAGGCGGGTCAACCGATCTATCGGATCGGGGACGCGATTGAAAAAGACGTGGAAGACGCCAAGTTCCGAGTATTGCGCGAATTGTACAGCCACGGTGTTGGGCGCGCTATACACGAGCATCCGACGATCCCGAACTACCGCAACCGCGTTGCGTGTCAACGACTGACGGAGGGGCTTGTCATCACCATCGAGCCGATCATCTCAACGCGCACGCGCCGCACAATCGAAGACCCCGACGGTTGGACGATCCGCACGCGCGACGGCAGCCTGTCGAGTCATTACGAGCATACGGTCGTCATCACGCGCGGAAAACCGATCATCCTCACCGCCGCCTAATCGAAGGAAATGCGATCATGAGCGAAAACGACATCCTCATCGTCGGCATCGGCGGCAGTCTGCGAGCGGGCAGTTACACGCGGATGGCGGTCGCCAAAGCGTTGGAGGGCGCGGCGTCCGTCGGGGCGCAGACGAAATTGATCGACCTGCGCGAGTACGAGTTGATTCACGCCGACGGCGAGGACGACGAGAGCCACTATCCGCCCGGTGTCCAACGACTGCGCGACGACGTGTCCGCCGCGCACGGGATCGTGCTCGGCACGCCGGAGTATCACGGCGGGTACAGCGGCGTGCTCAAAAACGCGATTGACTTGATGGGGTTCGATGAGTTTCGCGGGAAGATGGTCGGGTTGGTGGGCGTGTCGGGTGGGGCGCTTGGGGCAGTGAACGCGCTCAACAGTTTGAGGAATATCGGACGCGCGCTGCACGCGTGGGTTGTGCCGAGTCAGGCGTCGGTGCCGAGCGCGTGGAACGTGTTCGAGGAGGATGGGTCGATGACGGACGAAGGGTTAGAGAAGCGTCTGATGGCGGTCGGTCAGGAAGTCGCACGGTTTGCGTTCCTTCACAACTCGAAACAGGCGCTGGAGTTCTTGCAAGTGTGGGAAAGCGCCCCGCACAATCCGGGAGGCGTGTGAAAATGACGCGAACGGTTGCCCCGTACGGATCGTGGAAGTCTCCCATCTCCGCAACGGATATTGCGACGGCGTCCGTTTCGTTCCGCTACATGACGAGCGACGGGACGAACCTCTACTGGATCGAAGGACGACCGACGGAAAACGGGCGAGGCGTCATCGTGCGCCGCACACCGGACGGCGCGATCACCGACATCACCCCGTCCCCGTTCAATGTCAGGACGCGAGCGCACGAGTACGGCGGCGGCGACTTCTGCGTCGTCTACGGCACGCTCTACTTTTCGAACGACACCGACCGACGGCTGTATCGACACGTTCCCGGTTCCGACCCCGAACCGATCACACCTGAAGGCGACTATCGCTACGCCGACGCCGTGTTTGATGAAGCGCGCGAGCGACTGCTCTGCGTGCGCGAAGACCACACCGTTGACGATCACGAGCCGCAAAACACCGTCGTGGCGATTGATCCGCGCGGCGCGTCCGATCCCATCGTTCTGATCTCCGGCGACGACTTCATTTCCAACCCGCGCCTCAGTCCCGACGGGACGAAACTCGCGTGGATGACGTGGCAGCACCCGAACATGCCTTGGGACGATTCGGAACTCTGGGTTGCGGTGTTCGATGACAATGGCGATCCGCGCGATGCGATGAAGGTTGGCGGTGGGGTGAACGAGTCCGTCTTCCAACCGGAGTGGTCGCCGGACGGGACTCTCTACTTCGTCTCCGACCGAAACGGCTGGTGGAACCTGTATCGTTGGAATGGGGCTTCGGTCGAGTCCGTTGTCGAGATGGAGGCGGAGTTCGCCCTCCCTCAGTGGTCTTTCGGGATGGCGACTTACACGTTTCTCGACGCCGCGACGATTCTCTGCGGTTACTCGCGCGACGGTCTTTGGCAACTCGCGCGGATCGACACGACAACCAAGACGCTGACGGATATTTACACGTCCTATACGCAGATCACCTATCCAAAACTGGTCGGCGACGGGGCATGTTTCTACGGGAGCTCCTCAACGGAACCCTCGTCCATCGTGAAACTCGATTTGAATACTCACGCGACGACCGTCGTGCGCCGATCCCGCCAGAACATGCCCGACGACCACTA
>JAQBWJ010000679.1 GCA_027625215.1 Candidatus Poribacteria bacterium | reverse complement strand
GCCTCCGAGATCGTTGAACGCGCCCACCACGAGGCGGAGTCCGTCCTCAAGCAAGCGGAGTTGGACGCGCGACAGATCGCCGTCGAGCGGCAGGCGGAGTTCGACGCGGAACTGCGGGAACACCGCGTCGAACGCCAACGCATCGACGACCGTCTCCACGCCCGCGAACAGAACCTTTTGGAACGCCAATCCCACCTTGACCGCCGCGAACACGACCTCGAAACGCGGTTGTCGCGGTTTGAGGCGAAACTCGAAGCGCATCAGGAGATGGAGAAGGACTTCGCCGTTGAGCGCGCGACCTACTTCGAGCGGTTGGCGGAGATCGGGAAGTTGAGCGTCGAGGCGGCGCGGCGTCAGTTGATGGCGCAGATCGCCGTCGAAGCGCGTCATGACGCGGCTCAACTCGCGCGAAAATACGAGAACGAGATGCGCGAGACGGTCAAGCAGCGCGCCCGCATGACGCTCGCCACCGCCATCGAGCGGCTCTCCGGCGAGTTCAGCGCGGACAACGCCGTCGTTGTCGTCAACCTCCCTAACGACGAGATGAAGGGGCGGATCATTGGCAAGGAGGGGCGGAACATCCGCGCGTTCGAACTGCACGCGGGGGTTGATCTGATCGTGGACGAGACGCCCGAAGCGATCCTGTTGTCGAGTTACGACCCGATGCGGCGGGATATCGCCAAGCGCGCGCTGGAACGGCTGATTGAGGACGGGCGGATTCACCCGGCGCGGATCGAGGAGATGGTCGCGGACGCGCGGGAGGAGGTCGAGTCCGGCGCGACGGACGACGCGCGGGAAGTCGCCGAGTCGTTGGGGATTGTCGATCTGCCGGAGGAAATCCTCGAAATGATGGGGCGGCTGCGATACCGCACGAGTTACGGGCAGAACGTGCTGCATCACTCGAAAGATGTGGCGATGATCGCCGCGACGCTCGCCGCCGAGATGGGCGAGAACACCGTCCACGCGAAACGGGCGGGGTTGCTGCACGACTTAGGCAAGGCGGCGGAGCATTTCGTTGAGGGGAACCATGTCGATGTCGCCACGCACTTCCTGCGGCAGCATGGGGAGTCGCCGGAGGTGCTGCACGCGATTGAGTCGCACCACGAGGGGGTCGAAGCGAAGTCGGCGCTGGCGGTCATCCTGATTGTGGCGGACCGGATTTCGGCGGCGCGTCCGGGCGCGCGGCGGGACTCGCTCGAACAGTACGCGCAGCGGTTGGGGCGGCTCGAAGAGATCGCCGACGGGTTCAAGGGGGTGGAGCGCGCCTTTGCGATTCAAGCCGGGCGGGAACTGCGGGTCATCGTGCAGGCGGACAAGGTGGACGACGACGCGGCGTTCCTGATGGCGAAAGAGATCGCGCGGAAGGTGGGCGCGGAGACGCAGTTCCCGGGACCCGTGCAGGTGACGGTCATCCGCGAGACGCGAGCGACGGCGTTTGCCAACTCGTCCGAAACACCGCGACCGCCCGCCTGATCGAATGCAACGTCATGCAACATGGTTTTTCATGAGAATCCTGTGCTCATCAAGTGTTTGGGAAGGTTTTGCGTCGTAACGTGTTGCATCGGTACCGCCGCCGAACCGACTTCCCTGGCGTTCAACCCAACCTAATCTATTGGAACGGACGTGCAGCCTTCAACATCTGTAACGGATATTTATACGACAATGTCACATCTATTGTTGGTTTTTGGTTTGCGGTCAACGCAAAATGCGAGGATTCAACTCGGCTTTGTTCACGACGCGCTTCGGCAGGAGTCCTATGAAAATGGACTTTGGCGATGTTCATACCGTTGTAGATTCGGAGAGGTCGTCGCGTCGGCGAAAGGAGGGCGGGTTGATGAAAACGATGTTACCGACTGTTTATGACCACATCTACGCGCCTTCCCGCCGATTCTCAAACGCTTTCATCCGCGCTAAACTGTTGCTCTCTTAATACGCGACGTTATGATGGAGGAGAGTTTTTATCATGTCCGGTTATTATCGTATGCCGACGATTCACGGCGATGCGATGGTGTTTGTCAGCGAGGACGATCTTTGGACGGTGTCGGCGAATGGGGGTATCCCGCGCCGTTTGACCTCGAATCTCGGCGCGGCGAACAACCCGCGTTTCTCGCCCGACGGGTCGTTGATCGCCTTTACGGGGCGAGAGGAAGGACCGTCCGAGACGTACGTGATTCCAGCGCTTGGGGGGACGGCGAAGCGGCTGACGTATCAGGGCGCAGCGCAGAACGTCGTCGGATGGACGGCGGACGGCAAGGGCGTTCATTACACGTCGAGCGCGGCGGGACCGTTCGGGCACGTGTTTGAGTTGTGGAGCGTGTCTTACGCGGGCGGCGCGCCGGAACGATGCTCTTGGGGTCCCGCCGACCGCATTTCGTACGGGGGAAATGGTCGAGTCGTGTTGGCGCGGCACGCGCGGCGCGATCCGTCGTGGTGGAAGCGGTATCGGGGCGGCACGGCGGGGCGGTTGTGGATCGACGCGAAGGGCGACGGGCAGTTCGAGTTGCTTGTACCGGCAAACGGCAACTTCACCGACCCGATGTGGGTTGGCGAGCGTGTCTACTTCCTCTCAGACCATGAGGGCGTCGGCA
>JAQBWJ010000678.1 GCA_027625215.1 Candidatus Poribacteria bacterium | reverse complement strand
AGACGGGCATGTGGGTCAACACGCCGAGCGTCGCCCATAGGCTGCCGAGCCCGAAATCACCCAAGATCAATCCGAAGAAGAACGGCGTCGAACGGCGATACCCCCCAACGCCCGTGAACTTCAGAATGAGCCACTTCAACACGGACGCGACGATCAACGGCACGAGAATTCTCCCCACATCCCACTGACCGGAAATGACGTACCCCACCGGATGAAGGGGCCACCACAAGAACCGCGTCCGCACGAGCGATAAAACCGCCGTGAACAGAAATCCGACGCCCGCAAACACCATCTCGACATACTCCGGGTCGCCGAGCGACAACAGGCGGGCGTTCAACAGGTTGAACCCGGTCGATGCCGCCCAACTCTCCTCCGGGTAGGCGTCGATGCCGACGATGTAGGCGTCGTGCAGGTACGCCCACCAGCCCGCCAACGAACCAACTCCCGCAGCCAACAGGATCGCCGCGATCAACCCGCGAGGACGCAAGTTCGCCCGTTCCGCGAACTTGAACGCCTCCAACTGAATCGGCATCGGGTTTTCGCGTCCCGACGACCCCAACACCCAATGCAACATCGTGAACCCGACGAGGTTCCGCTGCCCGACGCCGCGCGTGCCGAGTCCCATCACCAAAAACGTGTCGGGCGTCGCGTACGAGATCGTGTGGACGCTCGGACCCAACTCGGCGCGGATGCGCGTGATCGTCGTCGCGTAGGCGAAGAATAGGATGAAAAACGGCACGAGCAACCAGAGCGACATCCCCATATATCCGCAGAAGACGATCAACCCGAACGTCCCTGCGACCGCGCCGATCACCGCCGCGCGATAACTCATCGGCTCGTCGGACAAGTCCTCATGGGCGACGGCGACGTTCGGTCGCAGCGCGAGCCGCGCGACATTCGCAAAATGCCGCCTCCCGATCCACATCGTCGCCACCAACAGCGCGACCCACCCGCCGCGTATCTGCGCCTCCGCATAGGGAATACCGGGCATGTGAGCGAACCCCATCGACGACCCGAACACGCGCTCCGCCTGCCAAAACAGGTGGAAAAACCACGTCGACACGATCAGGTCGAGCGGCATCAAGTAAGCGAGTCCTACCGCGAACGGGTACATCGTGTAGTTCATGTGGCTCATCGCATTCCAGGGCTTCGTCTGGAAGAAGCGCAGCATGTTGAACGGCTGCACCGGCACGGCTGGCACGACGGGAAACGACACATGCAGTTGGTTGATGACGCTGATGAGCGTCGCCACCCCGAAGCCCGTCCACAGCAGTCGGTTCCGCAGAAGCGTACTGCCGCGTTCGCGCGATTCGGTCAGTTCGTAGGGCAGTTGGGCGATGGGGTAGGTCAGCCGCTCGTTCCGCACCCACTGGCGGCGCACGAGCGTGTTCAGGCAGAGCATCACAAAGATGAACCCGACGGTGAAGCCCGTCCACGCGATGGCGCGCGGCGCCCACATCCGCAGCACCGGGTCGCGGTAAAGCGACGACTCGCCGTGATAGTACCCGGCAAGCAGGTTCTTATCCTGAACGGTCAGCCATTGGGGGAGGTGCGGGACGATCAAGTTGTCCCAATCGTTCTCCGGCGTGGCGTGCCATGTGCCGTTGGCGACGAGCGACACGAGCGCTTTGATCATGTCGGTGCCGTTCAGGGCGGTCGCGGTGCCGAGCATCGCGTAGATCGTCAACAGTTCCCGCTGTTGCAACGCGAACGACGGCAACACCCGCTTGACGACGCTGTTCAGCAGGACGAGCGCGAAGAACATCGCCACGACGTTGCTGAACATCGCCAAGTCGGTGATTTCGATGTCGAGGATGCTGCTCATAGGCGTCTGCCAGAAGGCGTTCACGACCACGAGCGCGACGCCCAAGACGAGCGCGCGTCCCGTCACAAAGGAGGCGACGGGCGCGGTGGAGGATTTCGCAGCGGCGTGCGTCACGGGCGACGGTCTCCCCCCGAACGGCAATAAGGGTGGACGACAGGCGATGGTGGGATATAGTACACCAACCGGAGCGCCACCGAATCGGCGATATTGAGGGAGTTGGGAACAACCACTCGTCGCTGTCGAACGATCTCCCTCAGTACAAGACCGCATTCATTGCTGCGTGGTCATCGCGCTTTCAACTCACCACCCGTTGCCGATCCGACCGGAATACGGTAAGTTTCCGTCGCAATCGGTTCACTCAACTTCTCAGAACGCAGGTGTTCCCTCTATGCCCGACGACAAGCGCAGCGGTCAAAACGGCTACGTGTTTCGCCATATTCCCGACCTCCACACGGTCCCGACGGCCGCGTTGGCAAACGAAGTGCGACTCCATGGGGGCGCCTCCCGCGACTCTCGCGATGGTTACGGACACGTCTATTACGGCATCACCGGCAGCGGCATCGTGCGCGTGTCGGCAGACCTTTCGTCCCAGGAGCTCCTCGCCCTTCCGCCCGAATACATCGACAAGAATTTCCACACCGTGAAGGTCTCCGAATTCGACGGCAAGACGCACCTGCTCCTTCCGATGGACGGAAACGCAATGGTCGCCGTCGCCACGTTGGACGGCGAAATCGAGATTGTCCTCCCCAAGCCCGAATTGAACGAGTAC
>JAQBWJ010000677.1 GCA_027625215.1 Candidatus Poribacteria bacterium | reverse complement strand
TCTCGGATGGAGGATTTCTCCTCCGTCTCGCGTTGGTTGAAGTGGGAACTCAGCGTCGCGGCGAACGTCTGCAACGCCTGTTGGTAGGACTGTTTCAGCCCTTCCCACTCCTCGCGGTGAGCGGTCGGAATCTTGTCGTCACAGCGTTGCGTGTAGGCGACGACGCTCGGCGCGAGGAAATGCTCGAACACCTGCAACCACTGTTCGCGCCCCTGAATGTCGGGAAACAGCGTCTTCATCGTCTCGCCGATATCGAAGAACAGGCGCGTCGGCGCGTCCCGCGAGAGCTCGTCCCACACGCGCCACGCCTTCAACGCCAACACCAAGTCGCGCTCAACCGCCGCCACTGCCGCGATCACGTTTAGCGGTTGATCCGACACCTCGACGTATTCATACTGAGCCAACCGAACCAATCGCTGACCCGATACCGCGTTCAACGGACGGTTCGCCAAGACGCCAACGCCATGCTCCTGAGCGACGTTGAGGAACGAGTCTCCGTCCGGCGAGTTGTCTTCCGCGAACGCGCCCGCCTCAAACAGGTTGAACGGCAGTTGCGCGACGGCGAAGTGATGTGCGTCCTCATCGCCCCAGACCTGTTTCGCGGCGCGTCGGGCGCACCATAGGAGCTCCGTCAGCGAGACGTGCTCCCAATCACCCGATGGCGACGCGAACGTGTTTGACGAGACACCGTAGCGCGAGACGCGCCCTTCCTCGACAAACCGCTCCATTCGCGCGAACGCCTCCGTCACGCGCTCATAGAACACCGAGCGGAGTTGCGATAGGTCCGATTTGGTTTGAAACTGCTTGGCGTTCGTGAAGTAGTACTCGGGGTTGTGCAACAGGTAGACATCCAACGTCTGCAACTGAGTCCGTTCGAGCGTCCGCGCGAGTTGGTCTTCCAGCCAGTCCGGGTGGATGCAGTGCCACAGCCCGTCCTGATATTTCACCATCTCCGCGAACGGTTCGCCCCGCTCATCCAACGCGGACGCCAACCGGTAGTTCGACCCTTGCACGTACCCGACTTTGCTCACGACGACGACTTGGTCGCGCGCGACGGCGTTCGAGTCGATCAACGCGCGCAGCACGTTCCCGACGAGCCGTTCGCTGCCTCCGTCCGTGTAGTTGGTGGAGGTGTCGATCAGGTTGATGCCGTGAAGGACGGCATTCAAAAGTGTGCGAACGTGTTCTTCCACATCGGCATGAACGCGGTACGTGCCGTACCCGATTTTCGAGACATTCAGCCCCGTTGAACCGAGCGTTCGGATTGCGTCGTCGCTGAAGGTTGCGCCGCGTTGTGTCGCGTTGGTGAAGAATCGGCGGGTCCCGTCCGTCGAGGCGGAACCCGCTATCGGTGTGTTCTCAGATGTGTTGGGAGAATCGTCCGTATCCGTCGCCAAACCGTTCCCCCTTGTTACTTCGAGCCTTTGAGGTCTTTTGCGGACTTTTCATGCGCGTCGTGTCCGTCGTGATCACCCGCATCATCATGATCGCCGTCCATGTCGTCTTCATGATGATACTCGCCGTCGTCGTCCATGTCGCCGCCTTTGTCGCGTTTCATCACGCTTGAGGTCGCCTTGTCCAACCATTCCGGCGGGATGGTCGCCGACAGCGCGACGTGATTGTCCGTCGCTGAGATCGTGACCGCGTCGAAGAACCCCGTCGCGCCGGTCCCCAAGACTTCCATCTCTCCCGCTCCATCTCCGCCCATCGTCTGCGCGATCATCGCCTTGTAGACCTCCAACGTCGCGCCGAGTTGCGTCGCCTCTTGCGCCGTTTTCGTGAAGCCTCGCAGGTTCATGTGGACGCCCGTTTCGTCGTCTTTGCGTCCGTCCAACTGCAACCGTTGGAGCGCGGCGAACGGTTGAAGCATCGGTTTCGAGTTCGCCATCTCGCGGATGTCGTCGGTAATCGTGGCGACCGCCCACATTTGCGCCTCGTTGGCGACCGAGTCGACTCCGGCGAACAGCGGAGAATCGGTCGGGAGAGAGGCGGTCTCGCCGTTTGAGCGGTCGATGATTTTCATCACCGAAATCACTTCACCCATACCGATGAGATTTCCTGGCAGCAGCACAAACGCGATTTCCGAGTCGTCCTCTTGTTCTTCGTCCATCGCGTCGTCGTCTTCCGCTTCGGCATCCATCGCGTCGCTGTCTTCGTCGATGGCGTCTTCATCCTCATCGCTATCGTTCACGACGAGCCAGTACTTCACGCCGCCATGTTCACTCGCATTGAACGCCTCCTTGTTGAGACCGGCGAATGCGGCGAGTCTCTCCGTCGGGATGTTCAAGTGCGCGAGAAGCGTCAGGTTTTCGGGGTTGGTGTCCGTCGCCTCGTCGGGGTTCGAGAGGTCGGCGACCAGCCCGATGTAGACCCAATCGGCGATCTCGTTCGGCGCTAGGTCCAACTCATTGAGCAGCGCGCCGAACGACTTTTCCATGTCTTTGTCAAACTCCGCGAACGCCTCTTCGTCGAGGAACGGCGCGACGTTCACCGCCGCGAACAGCGTCGTGTCGGGCGAGAGGTAACGCGCGACCTCCTTCACCGCGTCCGTCGGCGCGGCGAACACGACGCTCGTCCAAACCGTCAGCGCGACAGTTG
>JAQBWJ010000676.1 GCA_027625215.1 Candidatus Poribacteria bacterium | reverse complement strand
CCAAACGGTGGAGGTACACGCCGGGCGGTCGTGTCGAAGGGTCGGACAACAGTTTCTCCCAAGATCAACGCAGCGAGGGAATATCGCCGACATCCGGGGCGTTCGTTCGAGTCTCCGCGTCGGTCAGATGAAAGCGAAGCACGTCGCGGAAGTATGGGACGAGACTCTCTCCCGCCGCGGCACTCATCACGGCGACGAAACGCGAGTCGTTCATCTCATCGCCCCAATCGCCATCCGTTTTCGGGCTGAGAAGTTTGAATAGTCGGTGATAGAACGGGTCGCCGTACCTATTCCGCAGCGTCAGGACGATGTGATAGCCGTGTCGGTAGCCGTCGCGCTCCAGATCGGGGGGCCATGGCTGCTGTTCCGTCCCGTGCGCGCGCCACTGCTGGATCAGGTTAAATCCCTCGTCGTCGGGACCGAGTACTGTTGCGCGTGGCGTCGTCACCCCGTATCCGGCGAATTCCGTCTGCACCATCATCGCCAGCCCTTCGGCGAACCATGCTGGGGCGCGGATGCCGATGCAGTTGTATTGTAGCGCGTGGGTCAGTTCGTGCGCCAACGTCCCATTGTCGGCGAGCGCGCTGGGCGTGAAGACGACCTGCGACTGCAACACGGTGGAACCGTCCGCCATCCGCACGGTTCGGGCGGAAGCGTGTGCTTCGGCGGTTCGTCCCAATACGGCTTGTTCGCCGGGAACGACGATCACCCCAACAGGTTCGTGGATCGTCATGTCGAGCGCATCTTTCAAAAAGGCGTACTGCGCCTCCATTTGAAGGAGTTTACCGCGCGCGAGATTCTCACGGGATTCCACCGTTTCGTATCCGCGAAACGTCTCTAGTCCGTCCTCGAAGCGCATCACGAAATGGTCGGTCGCCACGATTTTGCCCGGCTCGACAACGCGCGTGTCTACCTTTGGCACGGTGAACGACCGCTTCACCGCCGTCTTCGCAGGTCCCTCTTCGGCGGGAACCGTGTAGCATCCCGCGAACAGGAGCGTTCCACACAAACCATAGACCAATGCTCGCCAGTTCATCGCGCTGCTCTCCGATCTGCCTCAACCGTGATACCCCATCTTCCTACCGTTTAGAGATACACCGATGATACGGCAGACGGCAACCAAATCAACAGAAATACGATAAAGAGGGGAGCTCGGCTTATTCGAGCTCCCCTCTTTTATCGTATTCACGAGTGTTCCAGTAAGGGATCGCGCGGAACGATCAGGACTCGTCGTCCAAATCTTCCACGACTTCGGCAAGATCGTCGAAATCATCCGTCGAGTCGTCATCCGTCAACGCGCGCGTCTGCGATTCATCCATCTTCCTGTTGAGCAGTTCCGTCGTGACGACATCGCGCACTTTCGTTTCGATCTCAGCCGCGACGACGGGGTTTTCGCGGAGGTACGCCTTCGCGTTTTCGCGTCCCTGCCCAAGCCGTTCGTCGCCGTAGGAGAACCACGCGCCCGCTTTCTGAATGATCCCGAAGTCCGCCGCCACGTCGATGATGCTGCCCTCTTTCGGGATGCCGCCGCTGAACTCCAAGTCGAACTCCGCCTGCGTATACGGCGGCGCGACCTTGTTCTTCAGGACTTTGACCCGTGTGCGATAGCCGACCGTCTCCGACCCCTGTTTGATCGCTTCTCCGCGTCGCACTTCCATCCGCACCGACGCGGCGAACTTCAACGCGCGTCCGCCAGGGGTCACTTCCGGGTTGCCGTACACGACGCCGATCTTTTCCCGCACTTGGTTGATGAAGATGACGCAGGTGCGCGACTTGCTGATCACCCCGGTCAGTTTCCGCAACGCCTGAGACATGAGACGTGCGACCAGCCCGACATGCGCGTCCCCCATCTCACCGGCGAGTTCGGCGCGCGGCGCAAGTCCGGCGACCGAGTCGATCACGACGCAATCGACCGCGTTGCTGCGGACGAGCGTTTCCACGATTTCCAACGCCTGTTCCGCGTCGTCCGGCTGCGCGAACAGCAGCGTTTCCACGTTGACGCCGAGCCGTTTCGCCCAAAAGCGGTCGAAGGCGTGTTCCGCGTCGATGAACGCGGCGACACCGCCCTTCTTCTGCGCCTCGGCGATGATGTGCAGGCAGAGCGTCGTCTTGCCGCCGCCTTCGGGTCCGTAGACTTCCACGACGCGACCGCGCGGAACCCCTCCGACCCCCAACGCCAAATCGAGCGACAACGCTCCGGTCGGGATCACGGCGACGGGCAGGATGTTCTCATCCGCCAGATTCATGATCGTGCCTTTGCCGTACCGTCGTTCCAACTGCGAGACGGCAAGGCTGATCGCCTTTTCGCGCTCCTTCGCTTCGGGAGATTCCGTGTGGTCGGTCGGAGCGGCTTTCGTCGTTGCTTTCGCTGACATGGTGTCGAGTGCCTTCCCCTGATGCAACTTGGTTGGACGGTCTTCGTCAAACTGAAAAATACGTCGCGCCTATCTTCATGTCTTCGGCGACTTTTTCCAAATGCCCGTATGTCAAGAATGTGACCGATGGGGTCGCGTGTCAAGTATCGCATGTCGAGTATTCGGTGACTTTGCGAGGCGAAGGACGCCCGATTTCGACGTTCAGCCGCCCAACAGAACCGTCGCCAC
>JAQBWJ010000675.1 GCA_027625215.1 Candidatus Poribacteria bacterium | reverse complement strand
CAGGAGAGGGCGATTATCTGTCAACGCCTTGCGGAACAGGGCATTCCGATGCGGGCGTTGGGGATCGGTTGGCAGAACCAGCCACCCGCATCGTTTGAAGACCTCACCCTGTCGATCTGTTCGTCCGTCGTCAACTTGAACATCGGGAGCGAGCGGCGACCGTTTGAAGTGGCGGGCTGCGGGGGTTTCCTCATGACGACGCCCGTCGATGGCTTGGAAGCGTGTTTCGAGTTCGACCGTCCCGGTCGTCGTCGTTTTGCGGAGGTCGTCGGCGCAGAATCGGTCGAGGAAATGGCGGGTAAGATTCGGTACTACGCCGTTCATAGTCGGGAACGGGAGCATATCGCCGCTCGCGCCCATGAACGCGCGTTGCGGGAACATACGTGGTATCATCGGTTCGATGACCTGTTCCGACGGCTGGGCTGGCGTTTTCCGAAGCCACCAATTTCCCTTTAAGACCTGCGAACAAGCCGGGAGTGGTTTGACATGCTCACGAACACGAACCGTCCTCGACTGGGACGCTGCCTCGTCATCGGCGCGCGCGGGTTTATCGGACAGAACGTCCATCGCGCGTTGCAACGACGCGGCATCGCGGCGGACATTGCGGTCCGTGAGACGCCGATGGAGTCGTTGACCGACGGCGCGTTCGACGCGGTCTTTTTTTGCGCGGGGAACTCGAAGACCTACCTCTCGCGGCGCGAGCCGATCACCTGCCTACAAGAGAGCGTCATCGACCTGCACGCCTATCTGACGAACCTCCGGTACGACATCTGGTTCCACCTGTCCTCCTCGACGGTCTACCCGCAGGGGTTGGAACGCAAATCGGAAACGTCGCCCATCGCCATTCACGATTTGTCGATCTACGCCGCGCACAAGTTGCTGTCGGAGCGGTATGTGACCGAGTTCGCCAAAGGATCGTGGGTGATCGTTCGCCCGACAAGTTTTTTCGGGACGGGATTGAAGAAAGGGCTGATCTTCGACGTATGGTCGGGGCAAAAAGATGTTTGGGTGACGACCGATTCGCGGATGGACGTGCTGCCCATCGACACGTTCGGCGACATGGCGATCTCGTTGACGGAACAGGCGGATAACACGATCATCAACGTCGGTTCCGGCGTCTGCGTTCCCGTCAAGGAGATACTCGCGTTTCGAGAGACGGACTATCAGATTCATGCGGAACGTCGCATCGACGACGGAGGGTTGGTCCTCGACCGACTCCGCGAGCGATTTACGCTCCACGCGACGGAGTCGTCGTTGCGCGAGGCAATTCGCGCGTTTGTTCGCTCGCCATTTCCCGGTTGAGGCGGGCGCGAGGTAGCGTTGGCGGTGGCGGAACACCTTTTGCGATTCAGCGACAACAGCGTTTTGAGCGGATGGAGGGGTAGAACGATGAGCGGCGCGTTGACGAAAGAACAACGGGATCACTACGCGGAACACGGCTTTCTGGTGCTGCCGGAGGCGTTCAATCCGACTGAAGTCAGGCGGATGCGCGAGGAAGCGGACCGCATACTGGAACTCATCATCAACTCGTCGCTGGCGAACAAGCGGCGAAGCGGGAGGCTCGATATCTGCGACGTGGGCGACGGCGACCTGATGGTGCGGAAGATTCAGCCGATCAACGACTTGTCGCTTTATCTCGCCGAAATCTCGCAAGACGAGCGGTTTTTGGGTCCCATGCGCGAGTTGATGGGCGATGACCCCATGCTGATGGAAGAAAAACTGAACTACAAGACGCCGCTGGGAGCGCGCATCCCGGAGATCGAGGCGAAAGCGATGGAGGCGTACTTCCCGATCCACAGCGATTGGGCGTACTACAAATCGCAGGACTACCCGCAAACGGTGATGTCCTCCGCGATCTGCATGGACGCCTGCACGCCGGAGTCGGGGCCGATCCGTGTTTGGCGCGGCACGCATAAAGAACATATCGAGCACGAGCGGTACGAGATCGGGTTGCAGGTGAAACCGGGTTCCGTCGATTTTGAAGGCGGCGAAGACGTGCTGGCTCCGGCGGGGTCGGTAATGCTGTTCAGTTCGCTGCTGATTCACAATTCGCGGGGGAATCGGTCGGGGCGTCCGCGCCGATTGATGATATACAGCCACTTCCCCAAGTGCGCGAAGATGGGCTTCGATGTGCGAAACTCGCCGACGCGGATGCGGGAGTCGCCTTGGGAGTGGGAGTACATTCGGCGGAAGACGATTGGGGAGTATCAAGACCGTTTTCATGCGCCCAAGTTTGATTGATCCCTGCGTTTTTGCCTCGTGGTATCATCACCGCATGGAAGGAGCGCCATATGAAAGGCGTACAGTTTCCGGTGGATGAGAGCGGCGAAACTAAATCAGTGCTGATCGACCTCGATGTATGGGGCGATCTTTGGGAAGATTTCTACGATCTGATGTCCTTCGAGGACCGTGAAGGCGGCGAAACAGTTTCATGGGAAGTAGTCAAAGAGGAGATTCGAGCGGAACGGATGCGAGAGGAATCCGCTCATGAGCCGGTACCGAGTTGAACTTGACCGGAGGGCTCGTCGAGAATTCATCAACTTCCTCGCATCGCGCAAGAACGTATTCAAGCAGCAATCGACGCGCTCTCTGATGATCCTCGTCCT
>JAQBWJ010000674.1 GCA_027625215.1 Candidatus Poribacteria bacterium | reverse complement strand
GGTGGATATCAAAGGGAATCAGGTATCGAGAACTCGAATGTTTTCGGCTCATTCGCGGAACGATCACCAGAGAGGTGTTCAGGACGAAAAATCGACCCTCTTTCGTGATGCGATGGACTTCCCGAAACACATCCGTCAAGAACGTCAAATAACCTTCGTAACTTTGGTAGATCGAGTAGTCGCGGGCGTTGTAGTAAGGAGGCGACGTAAACGTGAGGTGCACGGATTGGTCGGGAACGTTCGCCAAGATATCGCGCACGTCACCTTGAACGAAGACGTTCTTCAGACAATCGGGACTCTGAACATGCTGAGTTGCGGTTTCTTTCGAGGCGGAACGATGCGTATCGAGCTCTTGCGCGATTGCCGACCGAATCAACTCGTTCGGATGATCCGCTAATTCCGTCAATGCGATTTCAACGGACTCCTGTTGTTTGAACGGCAGAAGGGCGCGAATCGCCTGTAATACCACTTTTGGATCAGGATCATCCAAAACTTCCAACAGAGCCGGAATCGCTTGCTCCGAACGCATCCGCCCAACGGCGGAAACAAGTTCGCGCCGCACAAGCGTATTTGATTCGTCCTGTAGAGACTCAACGACTTTATGGAGAAACGAGTCGCATTTCAACTTACCGATGTTTTTCGCGGCGAGAAGCCGAATGTTCGCGTCGAAATGCCCTAAGAGGGGCACCAATAGGGAGCCGTCGAACTCGTCGGGCAGGCGTCCCAAGCCGTCCAGAACGGGCTCAATGACACGCCGATCTCGACTTTCGAACACTTGGCAAAAAAAGTCACGATTGAACGGTTGCTTGTTTTGTTCAATGAGTTCTTTCGTGATCTCCACGAAGAAACCTTCCTCCTCATACGGTCACGAGCGCGTTCAATAGTCCCACGCGCCGGGTTGGAGTTCGCCGTGATAGACGACGCGGGCGTCGCCTTCCAGTTCGATGTTGGTCGCCGCGCCGTTGTCGAGGTTGAAGTGGATGACCAACTCGAAGCCGCCCTGCGTGAAGACGCTCACGGGCGCGGAGACTTTACCCTGCATCGCCGCCAACACCGCCGCCGCGATGGATCCCGTGCCGCACGCCAACGTCTCGTCCTCCACGCCACGCTCGTACGTGCGGAGGCGGATGGAGTGTTCGTCCAAGATGGCGGCGAAGTTCGCGTTCGTGCCTTTGGGGGCGAAGTCTTGGTGGTAGCGCGTCTGCCGACCCAACCCCACGATGTCGGCGTTTTCAATGTCTTCGAGGTAGTAGACGACATGCGGCACGCCCGTATCCGCGAACGACGCCGTGAACGTCCCCTCCTTCAAGACAACGGGGAAGTCCAGCCGCGCGCCGACCGGATCGCTCATGCCGACGCGGACGTTCTCGCCGAGCACCTGCGCCGTGTAGATGCCCGCCAGCGTCTCAAACTTCATCGACTCGCCGACGATGCCGTTCAGGTACGCGAACCGCGAGATGCAACGCGCGCCGTTGCCGCACGACTCCGCCTCGCTGCCGTCCGCGTTGTAGTAGCGCATCTTGAAGTCGGCGGCGTTGGGGTCGTCGGGCGGTTCGATCAGCAGCATCCCGTCTGCGCCGACGGACAGACGACGGGCGCACGTCTTCTCGATGAAGGATTTCGTCACGTTCACCTTGAGGTCGCGGTTGTCGATGATGACGAAATCGTTGCCCGCGCCGCTCAACTTCATGAAGGGGATGCTCGCTGCCATCGTCTTATCCTTACGTCTGTTTCGATTCACAATTCCCAGTCAGTCGTTCCGTACGCCGAAGCCGTTGGAGGTCGGCTCCGCTTCATTCCATGATACCTCCAGACGCGCGTCGAATCGGGGAGAAAAACGGTGGATCGAGAGGGGCGTTTCAGCGGTCGTTACGGTAGTTGTCGGCAGGAACGATTTGCGTGTTGAGGCGGGCGATGTTCAGACGACGACTACGGCAGTTGTGAGCGTTTCAGCGCACCCCACGTCGTCGTCAACTTGTCGCGGGCTTCGACGGCGAGCGTGCCGCCGCCGAACATCGTATGACCGTTCCCCGACAGGTCTTCGTACTCCGCTTCGACCTCCTCGAACCGCCAAAGCGCGATGGTCTCGGCGTCCGCGCGCAGATCGCGTTCCGGCACGACCAGATCGCCCACGAACTGCACGCCTTTCGACACGCGCACCGACTCGACGCGTCCACTCCACGCGAACTGGCGCAACCCTTCGTAGCAGTGCGGCGTACTCGTCGGGATGTCGTCGATAAACAGCGGAGAAATCCATTCGCCGACAAAAGGTGTTTTTGTGCCGGATACCCGTTTTCCGTTGAAATAGGCGGACATGCCGGCCCCCGGAACATCTTGCATCTGAATCGCCACGTGCATCCATTCACCGACGACCGGATTGAAGTCGGGAAGACCGGAGAGGTTCGCGACGAAAGCGCTGCACGGAACACGTTCAGGATTGCTGCCCGGCTCGTAATCCATGAAGTACAACTCAAAATAGGGGCCCGGATCGTCGATATTGGGATCATCGAACTTCGGTCTCACCCCCAATGTGATTCCGTACGATCCCGGCTTGACGATCAACGGCATCCAATCGAACGTCTCGACGGGCGGCTCTTCCAGATAGAACC
>JAQBWJ010000673.1 GCA_027625215.1 Candidatus Poribacteria bacterium | reverse complement strand
CGCAGTTGATTGTTGTCCGTCGCATTGCGGTATAGTGTGTTGTATCGGGCGATTACACCCTTCAGCATTGAAGTCGGAGGAACGATGAACAAAAACCGATCGTTGTGGATGTGTTTGTTGATTTTTGCGGTTTTCTGGGGCGGGTGTGGCGACGAGGAACCTCTGGTCGATGATGGGCCAGACAATAGCGGGGAAGTCGATACCCGCCCGTTGGCTCCGTCGTTTGCGCTCGAAACGATTGACGGCGCCGCCGTCTCCTCGACGGAGTACGACGGGCAAGTCCTGTTCGTCAGTTTTTGGGCGACGTGGTGTCCTCCTTGCCGCGAGGAAATGCCACTCTTCCGCGAACTGCGAGGCGAATACGGCGATCAGGGGTTTGAAATCTTGGCGATTTCCCTGGATGGCGAACCGCATGACGTCGTTCCGGGCTTCTTGGACGAGCTCGGAGGGGTGAACTTCCCGATTCTGTTGGCGACGCAGGAAGTCGTGGACGACTATGAGATCGCCGGGACTGCCGGGATTCCAACAACATACCTCATCAGCAAGAATGGGCGCGTGGCGCATACGTTCATCGGAGAGCAACCGCGCGACGTGTTCGAGCCATTGTTGGTCAAACTGCTGAACGAGTAAACGACGACATCACAACGACCCTTAACGGCCACAAGCCATCCCACCATGCCTGATGTGGGCGAACCTATTTGCGCGTTCGCTCTTTCCAACCGACCGATTCAGTCGCAAAAACCGCCAACGGAATGATCCTCGTCTGCGTTGTCATCGCCGGACGCCGTTTCTTGCCGCGTGTTGGGGCGCGTGGAATACTGTTGTCGTCAATCGTCGAACCGCCCCCCGTCAGATTGGAGTAGCCCGTACCATGACTCAACGCGCGAAACGCTGGTGGATTGTATCCGGCGTGACGACGTTGGTGGCACTTGTTGCCGTTGCGTTTGTCGTAACCCGCAAGACGACCGCTCAAGTCCAACTCGTCACCGTACCCGGACGCGACACCGTCGAACTCACCATCTACAACAGCCGCGATCTCACCTTCGCCAAAGAACAGCGCAACATCACCCTTCGACAAGGCGACAACCTGATCCAGTTCAGTTGGGCGGGCACCCGCATCGACCCGACCAGTGTGCAGTTGGAATCGGTCAGCGACCCCGAAGGCGTGCAAGTCAAAGAGGCGATCCTGCCGAAGAACTTGGAGAACGCGATCCTGTGGCGCGTCGAATCCGCGACGCCGGGCGCGCACGTCGTCCAAGTGTCGTACTTCATTCAGGGGTTGACGTGGCGCGCGGACTACATGGCGTTCGTCAACAGTCAGGAAACGCGGGTGCGACTGACCGGCAACTTCATGGTCAGCAACGGTAGCGGCGAAGATTACGAAGGGGCGATGTCGCGGTTGGTCGTCGGCGACATTCACCTCGTCGACCAGAACGTGCTGCGGAAGCTCGACGCCAACCGTGGGTTTGATATGGCGAAGGCGTCGCGGGCGCAGTCGGGGGGCGGCATTGCGTCGTCGGAATCGCTCTCCGAGTACTACATGTATACGATCAAGGACGAGAACACGATTGACAACGGGTGGAGTAAGAAGATCACCGCGTTCGACGTGGAGAACGTCCCGGTGAATGTCGTCTATCAGTATGATCGCGGGTTGGACGCGGTGCGGCGGCTCTACACCTTCACGA
Source organism: Candidatus Poribacteria bacterium (assembly GCA_027625215.1). Taxonomy (GTDB): domain Bacteria; phylum Poribacteria; class WGA-4E; genus JAQBWJ01. The sequence continues at coordinate 929 of JAQBWJ010000673.1, read as the reverse complement.
ACGATGAGGCGCATGCGTTGGGGACGGAGCCGTTGCCGTCGGGCGACGTGCGCGTGTTCATGGTGGATGACGAAGGGCAAGTCTCATTCGTCGGGCAGAACCGGATCGATTTCGCGTCGATCAGCGAGGAGATCAAACTCAATTTGGGACCGGAACTCGCCGTCAGCGTCGAACGAAACCAAAAGGACTTCACCAAAGAGAACATGTCGTTCAACGACGACGGCGATGTCGCGTTCTACGACACGGAGGAAGAGATTGAGGTGAAGGCGCGCAACTTCCGCGAGGAGGCGGTGACGCTCGAAATCCCGGAAAACATCTACGGGCAGTTGGAAATGGTGCGGTCGAGTCACAAGTATGAGCGGAAAGATGTCAATACGATCCAGTATACGCTGGAACTTGATCCGGGCGAGACGGAGGTCGTCACGTACCGGGTGAAGCATCTGGGTCGGTGACGGCACACGGCTAAGCATGGGAGAGGTCATGAGGGGCGTTCGTCTGACAATGGTCGCGGTTTTGGTGTCGTGTTTCATCGGGACGGCATACGGCGAGATACAACTCGTGTCGGTGCCGGGACGCGATCAGGTCGAATTGACGATCTATACGGCGCACGAATTGACGTACGCGAAGGAGCGGCGGCGCGTTGCGTTGCGACCGGGATCGAACATCCTACAGTTCAGTTGGTCGGGGACGCGCATCGACCCGACGAGCATCGACCTTTCGTTCGTGGACGGAGGCGACAGTATCGAGATCGGGGCGACAGTTCTGCCGCCGGGGTTGGAGAACACGATTCTCTGGCAGGTGGAATCGAAGGACGCGGTTGCGCCGATCATGGAAGTTACCTACTTCATTTACGGGTTGACGTGGAGCGCGCGGTATCAGGCGTATGTGAACGACGACGAGACGACGATGCGATTGCAGGGCTACTTCAC
>JAQBWJ010000672.1 GCA_027625215.1 Candidatus Poribacteria bacterium | reverse complement strand
CAAGCGCACCATCGATGTGGAGCCTACATTATCCCCGCCGAAACAACGCACATCACGGATAGACGACTGCCCTTAACCGCCCAACCTCAACCCCATCACCGACAAGGCGAAACGACCGTCCCCCGCCCAACGTTTTCACCGTTGAGACAAGATGATCGTCAGGTTGCAAGCCGTCGGCGGACGCACTACCCTTAGATCATCATCACGGAGCCGATCTCCGGTTCCAACCCTCATCGCGTGAAAGATCGACCGAAGGTGAAATACCCCCGTCCGACGCGCCTCTACGCGCTTCCACCGAGACCGATCTACCGCAGCCGCGCGAAAGAGGCGTGGCATCAGTCCCGCACGCTCCATACGAGCCTCGTGTCGATCACGATTCACGTCTTCATCTATCTGCTGCTCGCGTTGCAGTGGGTGAAGCGTCCCGTGCCGGTCGAAAAGAAACCGTTGATGGATGAAGCGAGTTTAGAAGTCGTCTTCATCTCCGAAAAGTTGCTTCCGTCGCCCATCGCGCCCGCCACCACGACGGAGTCGGCGGAATCGAGCTCCAGCGCGCCGACCACCACGCCGACGCCGCCGAAAAGATCGACGCCGCCTCCGAAACCAAAATCAAACCCGCCACCCAAGCGGGTCATTCCGGTGAAAACGCCGACAACGCAGCCGCAACCGGAGTCGAAACCTGTCGAAGTCCCTCAACCGACACTGGTCGCCACGACGGTTCGCCAACTTCAACCCGACCCCAACCCGGTCGTCACGGAGCCGTCCGCCTTGCCCGAAACGGCGCATGAGTCGGATTCGACGACGAACGAACGGGAGCGCGTCGAAAACCCGTCGAAAACGGACGCAATCGTTAAAACGGACGTTGCGGGTCAAGGCGCGTCGCAGTCGACGGAAGCCTCCTCGCAGGCAACACCGGACTACGCGAGCATGAAGCCCTCCGAACGGCGACGCGCTCGCATCGGTCAAGCCTTGACGCGCATCTCCGATGCCGCCACTTCAGGGGACGGACCGCGCTCCGTCGATATCGTGTTTCTTCTCGACATCAGCGGCAGCATGGAAAACAACATCATGGCGATCAGCGAAAACCTCGTTCAGATGATGAACCAACTGAACGCGAAGGGGTACGACGCGACGTTCGGGGTCGTTAAGTTCGCCGTCGTGACGATCAAAGTCTTCCCGCAGTCCCGCGACGCGACGCGCTTCGTCCGGCTGTTGGAGAACATGCAGGTCGGCGGCGACGAACGCGCGTTGGACGCGCTCGTCAAGGCGGCGGACAAGGTGCAGTTTCGCGGCGGCGATGTGTCGCGGCGGTTCGTGTTGGTGACGGACGAACCGCTCAAGGGCTCGTCGGGGTCGTTGACGAGCGTGATTCCGCTGCTCCAGCGTTCCGGCATCGTGGTCGATGTGATCGGGCTGGACATCCCCGAACATCGGCTGCTCGCCCGCGCGACTGGCGGGACGTGGTTCCTAATCCCCGGCAACGAGTCTGGAAGTTGAACGCGCGATGGTCTCCATTCATTAAGTAGGGGCGACCGGCGGTCGCCCACTCCACATGCGACTGTCGTCATTCACCTGAGAATCCGTAATGGAAACCATCCGCGCCGCCCTATCCGACGTGTACTACCGCAACGAGGAAAACGGCTTCACCGCCGCAACCGCCTTCCTGCCGGAGTCGGAGGACGGCGCGATCCGCGTCGTCGGTCACTTCGCCGAGATTCGTCAGGGCGAACTGCTCGAACTGCGCGGCGAGTGGGTCGAACACGCGCGGTACGGCAAGCAGTTTCGGGTTGATGCGTACGAGCCCGTGCTGCCCTCTTCCAACAAAGGGATCGAGGCGTACCTCGCATCGGGGATGTTCAAGGGCGTGCGCGGGTCGCTCGCGGAGCGGATCGTCTCGCGGTTCGGCGAGGACACGCTGACCGTCATCGAGGAAACGCCCGACCGTCTCCGCGAAGTGCCGGGCATCGGCAAGAAAATCGGCGCGCAGATTCATGAATCGTGGATGGCGCAGCGCGAAGTGCAAAACCTGATGGTGTTCCTGCAATCGCACGGCGTCCAGACCCATCTAGGCGTCAAAATCTACAAAAAGTACGGCGACAACGCGTTGAATGTTGTCCGCGAGAACCCGTACCGCCTCGCCGAAGAGGTGTACGGCGTCGGCTTCCGCACGGCGGACGGGATCGCCCGCAAGTTGGGGATGCCCACCTTTTCGCCCCACCGACTCGGCGCGGGGATCGCCTACGCGCTTGAACTGCAAACGTCGAACGGGCATGTCTTCTACCCCAAAGACCAACTGATGTCGGCGGCGGCGGAACTGCTTGGTGTCGAAGAAGCCGCCTTGTCCGAGCCGTTCGAGCAACTCCAAGTCCGCCGACAGATCGTCTGCGACGGCGAGCGGGTCTATCTCGCGGGGCTGTTCACAGCGGAGGTGGGCGTGGCGAATCGGTTGAAGGCGTTAGCGGGCGCGCCGCCGTTTCCGTCGGGGAAACATTCGTTGGACGCCTCCATTGCGGAGATCGAGAAAGACCTCGACCTATCCCTCGCCCCCCAACAGAAGAACGCGGTTGCAACGGCGATCCAAAAACCCGTGATGGCGTTGACGGGCGGTCCCGGCACGGGCAAG
>JAQBWJ010000671.1 GCA_027625215.1 Candidatus Poribacteria bacterium | reverse complement strand
CGATCACCTTCCCGCGCTCCACGAATCCCGGCAGCGTCACGCCGAGTTCGACCACCTCCGGCGTGACGATCCGCACACCGCTCATCGAGATGAACGCGACTTTCATCGGACGGCGCCTTTCGTTTCCGAAGGTTGAACGCCCGGCATCCATCCGACGACGCTTCGTCCCTCATCGGACGGCGCGGATTCGAACGCCCGCAGCAGTGCCACCTCGATGTCGGTCAGCGTTCGGAGCTCGACGACCTCGTCGTCCGGGAAGTTTACGTCGTAGCGATCCTCGATCGCGGCGATCAGCGCCAGCCGTTCGAGGGAATCGACCGTCAGGGTCTCCATCAGATCGACTTCAGGTTCGATCAACGAGATGTCGCACCCGATTTCATCGGCGATCAGTTCCCGCAGTTCCTCGATCAGGACGGTATCGAGAGTGGTTGTCGTCATCACAAGCCCTCCTTCAGGAATCCCCATGCGATGATGAGGTTTGCGATCAACACGGCGGTCGCGGGAATCCCGACGAATCGTTTCGCCGGACGAACCGCAACGGCGAGCAGACACAGGACGGGAACGCCGATCCCACCGAAGATCATCGCCGCCGAGCCGGTTTTCTTCCACACGACCGGCAGATGCGCGGCGTCGATGTGGTTGCCGTAAAGGATGTTCAGGACGGGCAGCATGATGAACGCGATGTGTCCGAGCCGGAGCAACCGTCGAGGGACAGAGTCGTATCCGCCCATCCATGTCGGACCCACGTCGAGTTTGTTCAGCCCGAACTGCTCCGCTTTCATGCCCATCAGCAGTCCCGTCAGGAAGCCGAAGTTCATCCACACCCAGCCGAACGCGATGTTCAGGTTGCCGATGGCGTTATCGTTCCACATTAATCTCACCCTTTTCGACGACAGATTCAGTATGAGAGTGATTTGGTTGTCGAATCCGGCGCGTATCCGAACACGCCGACGCGCATTGCATCCCACAGAAACCGAAGATACGACCGATAGATGAACGATCCCGCCTTGCGGTATTCGCCCTGCAGAACGGCGTGCAGTTTCGGTAGGTGGTACCAGGGAACCGCCGGGAATAGGTGGTGCTCGAGGTGGTAGTTGATGTTGCAGCAGAGGAACGAATAGACGCGATTGCTCGTCACCGTGCGGCTTTCGGTCAACGGATGCCCCGGCGCCGTCAGCATGTGCTCCGCCCAACTGCGAACGTTCCCGGCGAACATCGTCCACACCAATGGAATCGCCCAACAGTGCAGGATGATGCCAACATGATCCGTGAGAGCCAGCCCGACAAAGACCGCGCCGTAGATGCCCGCAAGGAGCGTGTAGTCGATGAGGATCGCTCGCTTTTCCTTGACCGAACCGTGCGCGTAGCCGCTGATCGGCACGTGCAGCAACGCATAGGGGAGGAGACCGATGAACAGGAGCACATAGAAGAACAGAACGGCAAGCGCGCGTCGGTTCGTCGTCAGGTTCGTGAACTCGTCCGGATCGCGTTCGGTGCGGTTGTGCCGGTGGTGCGGCATGTGAATGGCGCGGTACGCGGAGACCGACAGAAGCGCGGGCGCCCCGAGCAGCAGTCCGATCCATCGGTCGAGACGCGGTCGCCGGAACATGCTGCCGTGGATGCAGTCGTGCATCAGGACGCCCATCGCGTGAATCGAAATGCCGATGACGACATACCCCGCTAGGCGCACCGGAAGAACCGGGTAGCGAGTCATCAGCGCTACGGCAAGCGCCCACAGCGTCGGATACAGGAGCGCAACCCAGTTCCAGGCGGGGCGAATCTCGTGCAGCGACCGGATCGCGTCTCGCGTCTCCGCGTCGAGCGACTTCATCCACGCCCGGTAGGCGGAATCGTTTGTCTCACGCATCCGTGCGGAATCGGCGGCGTCGACGGAAATCATCGGTTGATCCTCGTGAATGTTGGCAAGTCTGGATACGCGGTTCGTCGCGTCCGTCGTGTCTCAGAATCCCACGCTCAACAGGTTGACGTTGCGCGTGACGGCGTTTTTCTCGAACAGATCGCGGCGCGTGTAGACCTGCGGCACGTTGAGATGCGCGACGCCTCCGCGCACGTCGAGCAGGGCGGCGGATGACGCCTCTTTGGGTCGTCGGGTGAGGTTGAAGGCGATGGTCGCGCCGATGGCGGGGGTGAGCATGGCGAAGTACACGGGTGACTCATCGTTACTGGAGATGGTAGCCACTATCACGACAATCGTTAACGCCATGCCCGGCAGTGCGCCGAGGAGCGTTGCGCCGAACGAACCCGCATCGTCACCTAGGGTACCAATCCCATAGACGCCCAATACCGTCCCCAACCACCAACCGATGAGTGGGACGATGCCCTCGACGGTGCCCTCACCGTCTCCCTCGGAGACCGCAATCGGGAGGAGAAGACCAGCGACACCTGCCCCCGTTCCGACAACAATCTCACCGAGTATTTTCAAGCCATGCCCGCCAGAATTGGAGCCGATCGGTACGCTGTGTCGATCCCGGTGTCGATCTCGTTGAGCCATCCTTACGCCCATGCGCGTCGGTTCGACGGCGGATGAGTCGTCCGTCGTTGGTTCGGCGACGGATTCGCCTCGCGCATCAAAGGCGGTCAGCAGCAGGAGCCCGCAACCGATCA
>JAQBWJ010000670.1 GCA_027625215.1 Candidatus Poribacteria bacterium | reverse complement strand
AAGACGCTGAACGTCCCAACCGCATGACCACATCCCTCAAAAACTTGAACCTTGGTTGTGAGTGTTTGATGATCCTATTGTATTGGTTTAGGAGAGATGGTTTCAACATTTCTAACGAAAAGTTACGAGATAACGCCTTCCAACCTTCATATTGATGAGGGCGGTGTTATCCTGACCCGGCACGAGCGCCACCGCTTTCCCGTCCTCCGTCACCAACCCGACGGATTGGTCCTTCGGCGGACGAATCCGGTGGCGACGTTCCCACGACGCGACAAACGCCGCTTCAACGATGCGCCCATCGCTCCACGTCATCGACACCTCGACGCCGCCGCGCGCCCGCAACCCCGACACGGAACCGCTCGCCCACTTCGACGGCAACGCGGGCAACAGATGGAGCTCTCCCGCATGGCTTTGGACAAGCATCTCGGCGATGCCCGCCGTCCCCCCGAAGTTGCCGTCGATTTGAAACGGCGGGTGCGTGTCGAACAGGTTCGGCAGCGTCGAACGCCTCAGCAACGACAGCAGGTGTTCGTAGGCGTGATCGCCCTCCTCCAACCGCGTCCAGAAGTTGACGACCCACGCGCGACTCCACCCCGTCCCTCCGCCTCCGCGTTCCAGCCGCCGCTCCAACGAGACGCGCGCCGCCTGAGCCAACTCCGGCGTCCCTCTCGGCGTGATCTGATTGCCGGGATGCAGCCCGTACAGGTGCGACATGTGGCGGTGTCCCGGATCGCCTTCCTCGAAGTCCTCGAACCACTCCTGCAACTGACCGTGCTTGCCGATCTGCATCGGCGCGAGGTGTGTCCGTTGCCGCTCCAGTTCAAGGCGAAAATCCTCGTCCACGCCGAGCAGTTCCGACGCGCGGATCGTGTGGCGGTACAGTTCGTCGATGATCTGCATGTCCATCGTCGGCGCGGCGCAGATTCCGGCGTCCTGACCGTCTTTCGTGCGGAAACGGTTCTCCGGCGACGAGGAAGGACAGGTGACGAGATAGCCCTCCTGCGACTCCACCAGAAAGTCCGTGAAGAACAGCGCCGCCTCTTTCATCACGCGGTACGCGCGTTCGAGTTGCGCGTGGTCTCCGCCGAACAGGTAATGCTCCCAAAAGTGCAGCCCAAACCACCCCGCCGCGAGGGGCCATACGCCCCATCCCGCGCCGTCGCAGGGGGTCGTCGCGCCCCAGATGTCCGTATTGTGGTGAATCGTGAAGCCGAGACAGCCGTAATGTGTCTGCGCCGTTTTACGCCCCGACTCGATCCGGTCTTCCACCATGTCGAGCAGCGGTACGTGGCACTCGGCGAGGTTGCACGTCTCGGCGAGCCAGTAGTTCATCTCGGCGTTGATGTTGACCGTCCACTTGCTGCCCCAAGGCGGATCAACCCGGTCGTTCCAAATGCCTTGCAGATTCGCCGGAAGGCATCCGGGACGCGAACTCGCAATCAGCAGGTAGCGACCGTATTGGTAATACAGCCGCACGAGACCGACATCCTCGCCTCCGTCCTTCACCGTTTGAAGACGCTCGTCCGTCGGCAGCGTGGGGTGAGATTCCCCTTCCACGTCGAACGACACGCGCTGAAACAACGCCTGATGATCGGCGACATGCGCCTCGCGGAGCGCGTCGTACGTCGTCTTCGCATCGTTCAACGTCTTCGCGCATTCGGCGAGCGGGTCGGCGACGCGAAATCCGGTCGCCATCGCCAACGCGAGCGTCACCTTCGACGCGCCCGTCACTCGAATCTGATCGTCCGACACCGCCACGTCGCCGTTCGATTCGATCACCCGAACGACCGCCGCGAACGTTGTCCCGTCCTCACCGACTCTGCCGGAGAGGGCGTAGTCGTTGCCCGTCCGATGCGTCGCCGCGTTTTGGGGCGTGTCGAGTGTCGCCGTGAAAGTCATCGCTCGCGGCTTGTCCGCCGTCAGCCGCATGACGATCACTTGGTCGGGATGAGAGGCGAACGCCTCGCGCCGAAACTGCGTCTCGCCGATGCGATAGGAGACGTTCGCCGTCGCCGCATCGAGGTCGAGGTCGCGTCGGTAAGCGACGGGCGCGTCGTGTCCTTCAAAGTGAAGGAGCAGGTTGCCGACGGGTTGATAACTCTCCATCCGCAGCGGTTCGCCCATAAGGTGCTCGTTGGCGAGTTTCTCCGCGTCGGCGTACTTCCCGGCGAAGATAAGGCGTCGCACTTCGGGGAGATGCTCCAGCGCGCGCGGGTTGGTCGGATCGTACGGCTTGCCCGACCACAACGTCTCCTCGTTCAACTGGAGCCGCTCGTTTTCCGCCCCGCCGAACACCATCGCGCCGAGCCTGCCGTTCCCGATGGGCAGCGCCTCGACCCACTCGGCGGCAGGGCGACGATACCAGAGAGTGAGCGATTCGGGGCGGCGCGTCGCCGTTTCCGTCGTCATGGGGTTGCGTTTCCTATAAGACTCGTTGTCGCTACGGTTTGAATTGACGGGAACTATAACACGCGAAGCGCCCGTCCCGCCACCCGCAGCGTCAACCCGTCCAGCCGTGTGTGATAACCATGTCGAAACCAACAAAGCCGATTTTTGCCTTGCGGCGTCTCAAAAACTCAAGGGTTCTTTGGGAAGGGGTGTGGAGAAACCCTTTCTTTCCGAAGAA
>JAQBWJ010000669.1 GCA_027625215.1 Candidatus Poribacteria bacterium | reverse complement strand
CCCGCGAACACGATCTGACCGCTGTTGGAGAAGGTCTGTACGGCGAGGGTTGGCGTCGTCACGCCGTCGTCCGAGAAGGTGAACGTCGCGTCCGTTGCGACGGTCAACGCCGCCGCTCCCAATGTGCCACCGCTCAACGTCACGCTGTCGAACGAAACGCCGCCCTCCGTATTGTAGAAGTAGACCGCGCCACCCGTGACGTCGAGATTGCTGTCGTATGTGACGCTGCCCTCAATCGTCGTCGTGCCGCCGGAGAACACAAGCGTCGCGGGCTCGTAGATTTCAGGGCTGCCGAACTCGAGCGCGGAGCCGGACTCCAGCGTGCGCGTCCCTGCCGCGAACTCCAATGTTGCCGTGTAGTAGACATAGTACTCGCCCGTATCGACGCCGCCGCCGTTCAGGATGAGAGACGCACCGGGATCGATCCAAATGTCGCCGTCATTGTTGAATGTTCCGTTGGCGGTCAACGTGGATCCGGTGGCAATCGCGATCGTCCCGCCGTCGTTCGAGCCGCCTCTGTGGAAGTTGACATCGCCGGACTCGATCTCGATAACCCCGCCTTCATGGTTGTAGACGCTGTCGTAAAAATCGACGGCGCCTGCACCGGGGTCTATCGTGATCAACCCTTCGTTGGAAATCGTGTAAGTCATTTCTTGCACCCAGTGGCTCGCGGTCAGTATCTGGAACACACCGGTCGCGTAGTTGTCGAAACTGCCGTAATCAAACCGATAGATGTGTCCGCCGACCCATTGAACGGTCCCGTTGTTGTCGACGGAACCATTCAAACGCAACGTCGGCTCGCTTTGCACCGTCGTATCCGTCGCGTCCTCGCCCGACAACACAAAGGTCGAGGTCGCATCCACCGTGACGGTAACGTCCTCGATCACACCGTCCGTCCAGTTGACCGTGCTGTTGACGAATGTGAGCCCTCCGCCCGCGGTCTGGTTGTGATGGACGTGGAAACCGCTGCCTTCGAGGTATCGCTCCCCGTTTTGGAAGGTCAAGGTCGCGGCGGAATCGACATCGTACGCGCCCGTGTCCGACCCGTCGCCGATGATGGTCAAGTTGCTGTCGGTATCGACGAAATCGTTATTGTAGAAGGTGACGCCGGAGATCGTGGTGGCGTCTTCTCCGGCGTAGTCGATCACGCCGTTGTTGATGAAGGTCCCCGTGCCGTCGCCCGTGATGTTCGAGCCTGCCGTGATGGTGAGATAGCCGGAACTGTTTTGCGTGAACAACCCGCCGTTCAGAAAATTCCAGTCGCCCGATGTCCAGCTCACCGCCGACGCATCCGTCATCCTGAACGTCGAGGCGTCCACCGTGACCGCGCCGACGGTCAGAGAGGTGCCGCCCCCCCCCAACGTCAACACCGCGCCGCCCGATAATGAAATCGCCCCTACGGACTCCGTTGAGTCCATCGTGATGGTATGGCTGCCGCTGATGATGGCGGTATCGCCGGATGTGGGGAGCGTCTCCGGCGACCAGTTGTAAATATCATCCCACCCATTGCTGCTGCTACCGTTCCAAATGATCGTGTCTGCGACTGCGCCGACGGTGAGCGTGAGCAACATCGTAATCGAAAAAACCGTTATTCCCCGTCCAAGACGTTTCATACTCGTAATTCCAACATGATTGTCTTAAAGTGGCTTATCGAACGGATGAACAGACAGGCGTGATCGCAACGTACTCAAACCTGCGGAAGAGGCGTGACCGCAACGTACACGTAACCTACAAACGACTCGGCGGCTCAATAATTCAACGTTGATGCGCCGCGTCCGCGAACTCTTTCAGCAACGACGCGCTCGGATCGCGTTCGATGACGTTTCCCGTCACGATGAACCGCGCGCCCGCCCGCACCTTTGACGCCGCCATTTCCGGTTTGGTGATCCCGCCCCCGACGATGATCGGCAGTTCCGCGTACGCGCCCACCGCCGCGATCATCTCCTCCGGCACCGACCACTTCGCGCCGCTGCCGCCTTCAAGGTAGATCAAACGCATCCCCAAGTATTGGGCGGCGAGCGCGTGCGCGACAGCAATGTCGTTCTTGTCGCGCGGGATCGGATGCGTCCCGCTCATGAACTGGACGGAGGTGTACGCGCCTCCTTCGATCAGCAAGTACGCCGTCGGGATCGCTTCAAGTTTGTATTCGTGGATGATCGGCGCGGCGCGCACATGTTCGCCGATGAGGAAGTCGGGGTTGCGCCCGCTCATCAGGCTGAGAAAGAGGATGGCGTCCGCGTGTCGTGAGAGTTGGCTGGAGCCGCCGGGAAACAGCACCGTCGGCAGCCCGGAGCGTTCGCGCAGTTGTCGCACCACGTCATCGAGGCTGTTCCGCATCAGCAGGCTGCCGCCGACGAGAAAGCCGTCCACGTCCGAGTCTCGCGCCGCCTCCGCGAGTTGCGCGACCCCCTCCGGCGAGAGGTTGTCGGGATCGACGAGCACCAAATAGCCCGCGCCACGCTTCTCCGCGACGCGCTCCAACGTTGCGAGCGTGTTCAGGGTCGAGTCCACTGCGCCCCTCGTCCTCATCTTAATCAAGTCGACGGACGTGACGCGGGGAAGTATAACCGGACGCCTCCCCGCCATTCAACCGCGAGGGGGCGGCGCAACGGGGAAAATCCCCCATAAACCG
>JAQBWJ010000668.1 GCA_027625215.1 Candidatus Poribacteria bacterium | reverse complement strand
CGCCGCCGATACACCTCGCGCCCCTTCGAATCGACAACGCGCGCGACGATATGCGGTTCGACGCGCACGCCGGAACCCGCAAACGCCGAATAGACTGTCAGCACATCGACGGGGGTCATTTCTCCCGCCCCCAACACGACCGCCGGAACGTTCGGCATCTTGCGTTCAACGCCGAGCGCCTTTGCCGTATCAAGCGCGTGGTCGATGCCGACCCTCTGCCCAACGCGCACGGCGGGCACGTTCAACGACTCCTCCAACGCGACGCGCACCGTCACCGACCCGAAGTGCGACCCCTGCGAGTTGCGCGGCTTCCACGCGACGCCGTCCACCTCCCACACCATCGGCGCGTCGTTTAGGCGCGTTGTGGGGGTGAATTCTCCCGGCGCGTTCAGCACGGCGTCCTCGAACGCCGTCGCGTATACAATCGGCTTGAACACGGAGCCCGTTTGTCGGGCGGCATGCGTCGCGCGGTTGAACTGCGAGACGCCGTAATCAACCCCGCCGACAAGCGCGACGATCCGCCCCGTGTGGGGGTTCGCCGCGACGAATGCGATCTGCGGCGACGACCCGTTTCGTGTCAACCGCTTCGCCTGAGCGCGGGCGGCTTCTTCGGCGGCGCGTTGCATCTTCGGATCGACCGACGTGTAGATGCGATATCCGCGTGTCGCCAATGCCTTTTTTGAGATCGGGACCTCCTCGACAATCGCGTCGATCAGGTACGGCATCGACCGCGCCGCAACCGGATGGACTCGCTTCGGGAGCGTCGCCTTTCGCGCACGCTCGAAGGTCGCCGCGTCGATCTTCTTCTCCTCAAGCATCCGGCGCAGCACGAGTTCGCGTCGTTCGGAGGCTCGACCCGTATCCGTCAGAAACGAATATCGATAGGGCGAGCGGATCATCCCGGCGAGCAGCGCCGCCTCCTCAACGGTCAGCCCGCGCGCGTCTTTCCCAAAATAGAACCGCGCCGCCGACCCAACCCCGCAGATGCTCACCGATCCGCTTTGACCCAGATAAATCTCGTTCACGTAGGCGTTCAGGATCGTTTTCTTGGAATAACGGAGCTCCATCATGATCGCCATGAACATCTCGTTCACTTTGCGGGGGAGCGTCCGCTTGTGCGTCAGGTAGAGGTTTTTGACGAGTTGTTGGGTGATCGTGCTGCCGCCCTGTTCGATCCACTGCGCTTTGAAATTGGCGGCGGCGGCGCGCGCAATGCCGCGCGGCGACAACCCGATGTGCCCAAAATAGCGTTTGTCCTCAATGGCGATGATCGCATCGATCAGATGGGGAGGCAGTTGCTTGATGGGAACGATCTCGCGTTCTTCGAGCACGTCGTCGTAGATGCGCGACGCGACCGCCGGGTCGAATCGCACCAACGCGAGCGGTTCGCCGACGCCGTCTTCGTTGAGTTCGCGCGCCTCTCGAACGCCTCCGGAGAAGCGCATTTGAACGCGACGCGCGTCCTCCTTCCCGTCCGCGAACTCGCGGCTACGCAGGTAGACATCGAGCGTGTTGCCCTGAACGCGGTATTCGCCCGGTCGGTTGGGAAGAGTGGAGACGCTCCAGTAACCCAGCGCGGAAAGCGCGTCGTCGGCTTCCCGCAACGTCACGGACGCGCCCGGATACAACGCGAGCGGTTCCGCGTAGATGCGCGAGGGAACGTCCCACACGTAGCGGTCCATCCGCAGACTCATGCGGGCGTACAAGACGAAAAGATACGTGACGAATAGCGCGGAGAAGACGGTGAGAGACCAGAAGACGATTCGGGTTGGTTTGGAAGAAGCGCGACGCCATCGCGCCGAAAATCGCCAGACGCGGTTCAAACAGTCGGTCACGACGGAGCGTACCGTGTTCATGTAGGGGGTTGGTTGCGCCTCCTCAGAAAATCCAGCGAGACGTTCGTATCGGATATGAGAACGGTCGCCCCGCGAGCGCGAAGCGACCGAATCTCATTGTATCTTATCACGTATCGCCGACCGACTATCGACGGCGTCGAGCCGCCGGAGCAGCCGTGATCGAGAAAGCCGCCGTTTGGTCCATTGCGGCGTTCGCCGCGCCGTCCATCACTTGCGTGATGGTGACGGTGTACTGGTTGCCCGGCGCGAACGGCGCCGTCGGCGTGAACACAACCGTCGTGCCTTCGAACGACACGGTTCCTTCGACCACCGCAGCCGCCTGATCTTGGACCGTCACGGTCGCCGAGGCAATCGATTCGGAATAGTCCGCGCGCACATCGGCGGGGATCGCGTCATGCGCGAGTTCACCAGACGGCATCACGCTCACCAGTTCCGGAGGTGTCGCATCCGTGTAAGAGAACGCCACCGACTCGGCAGAGGGGTGTTCGTTCGGGTTCAGAACGCCGATTTGGACGGATCCGACCGCCCCCGCCGGGACCGCCACGCTGAGTTCCGTCGCGCTGACGAACTGCGTGTTCCCAAGCGACCTGCCGTCAAGAGTCACAACGGCGCCCTGTTTGAAGTTCGTCCCAGTCACCGTGACGTTCACTCCACCCGATTCGGGACCGGAACTCGGGCTCACCCCGGTCACGGTCGGCGTCGGGTTACACGCCGTCGCGAACGCCGCCAACGCGGCAACTGTTGCCACCCGCCCGAAAAACGACCAGCGCAACATAGCTTC
>JAQBWJ010000667.1 GCA_027625215.1 Candidatus Poribacteria bacterium | reverse complement strand
TCCTCGTCCGTCTTGACGATCACGCAGGGACGCGCTCGCTTCGACTGACCCGTGCCCGCCGCCTCCGGCAGCCCCAACAGTCGCGTCAACGGCGCTACGGAGATCGGGTCGCCCCGCGATAGAAGCGTGTCGCGCCCATCCACTTGAAAGATATCCGCCTCTTCCACCCGCTCAATGGAGTCCACGTCCGACAACGGCACGCCGACGAACACATCGCCCGTTTTGGCGATGAGCGCGCGCGTCGTCGTCAGCGTCGTCGGCAGTTGAATGCGAAACCGCACGCCTTGCCCTTCGACTGACTCGACGATCACCGTTCCGCGCAACTGCTGAATCCGCGTTCTGACGACATCAAGCCCCATGCCCCGACCGGAGATATCCGTGATGATCTCCGCCGTTGAAAAGCCGGGCGTAAAGATGAGCCGCTGAATCTGCTCGTCCGTCTGCGCGTGGGCGTCTTCGGCGTGAAGCAGCCCTTTTTTAATCGCCGACTCCCTGATCCGTTCGACGCTCAACCCGCGTCCGTCGTCCACCACATCGATGCGAACGGACGCCGCTGTCGACACGGCGATCAACTTGATCGTGCCGAAACGCGGTTTTCCCGCTCGTTCGCGCTCGCCGGGCGGTTCGATTCCGTGATGGATCGCGTTGCGGACGAGGTGCATCAACGGGTCTTTCAACTGCTCGACAATGCCCTTATCGACGGTTGCCGCGTCGCCCTCCGTCTCAAAGTGAATCTCTTTGTTCAGTTCGCGCGATAAATCTCTAGCCATGCGCGGGAACAGCCCGAACAGCGTTGAAACGGGCACGAGGCTGACGTCGTGGATCGCCTCCTCAAGCCGCTGCGAGACGGTATCGAGTCGAATGTTGTCGACGTATGCCGACCGCTGAATCTCAGTCAGCAGTTTTGCCATCTCGTCGGCGATCTCTTGCAGCCGTTGAACTCGCTCCGGCGTCGCCTCCGAACCCGCCCTCAACCCTTTGATCCCCTGCGCGCTTCGAGCGCACAAATCCGCGATCTGCGAGATCTCCACGAACCGCTGCGCGATCCGTCCCTTCGTGACGACGAGCTCTCCCGCGTGCGTCATCATCGAGTCGAGTTTCTCCGCCTCAACCCGAATCGTCTCAATCTTGAACGCCTCGCGGAACACGGATTCGACGGAACCGGTTCCCGTCGTCTCAACATCGCTCGCGTCTTCTCGTCGCTTCGGGACCGCTTCTGCCCTCACCACCGACACGGATGGTTTTGGGGATAATTCGGCGACGGGCTCCGCCACATTGTTTGGCGGCGATTCGAGAGATTTGTCGTCTTCGGTTGGCGCAACGTCAACCGTCGGCTCCGAGCCATTTTCAGGTGGCGTTGTCGTCTCGGATGGTTCGGATTCCCGTTCTTCACCATCCAAGTCCGATATGTTCAGAAGATCAATCACTTGTCGCACGTCGATGGACGACGTTTCTCCCGTGATCGCCTCGTGCGTGAACGCCGACAACCCATCCAACGCGCCGCTCAGTCGGTCGATCAACGCGGACGTGATCACCAATTCACCGCGAGTTGCCGCGCCAAGCAGGTCTTCCATCCGATGCGCGACGCGCTCCACCTTCGGCACGTCGAGCATCCGCGCGGAGCCTTTCAGACTGTGCGCCTCCCGAAACACGACCCGCAACACCTCCGCGTCGTTGGGGTGCGTCTCAAGGTGAAGCAGCCCGTCGCCCAAACTGACGAGCCGCTCGGCGCTTTCCGCCTTGAAGATTTCACGTAGTTCCGCGTCTTGAATCATCGCCGCGTTTCAATCGCAAAGTGGAATAGTGAGCGCAACGACAACGTTAGCCGACCAACTGCCGCAAGTCGATGGCGACAGTTTGCAAATGCCCCATCCCCTCTTTTGTCTGACGGACGCCCTGCATCGTCTGCTGAATGCTGTCCGACAGAACGTTCATCGCTTCCGTGACCAGCGAGATCGCCTGCATCTGCTGTTCGACGTTCATCGCCGTTTGTTGCGCGCTCTGCGATGAATCGTCCAACGCAACGGCGAGCGTGTTGAACATGTCGTAACTGCGGTCAACCAGTTTGATGACCTCCTCGACCGTTTTCGTCCCCTCTTCCGCGCCCAAAACCGTCGAGTTCGTCGCCGATTGGATGTCCTGCATCATCGCGTTGATGCGTCCCGCTGCGCGTTTGCTGTCTTCGGCGAGGTCACGAATCTGTTCCGCGACGGCGGCGAACCCGCGACCGTGTTCTCCAGCGCGCGACGCTTCGACGGCGGCGTTCAACGAGAGGATGGTCGTCTGACTCGCTAGTTCGCTCATCTGGCTGGCGATCTCTTGGATTTGCGTCGTCTGTTCGCTGAGGTGCAGAATGCGCTTCGCCATGTCGTTCACCTTGCCGCGCAACGACGACATGCTGTCGCGCGTCTGTTCGACGGTCGCCGCGCCGTCCGTGGCGATGGATGCCGAGTCGTTCGCCTGCTCCGAGGACTGCTGCGCTTGAAGGTTCGCCTGCTGGAACGAGCGGTCGAGCTCGTTGATCGTCGTGGTCGTTTCGGTGATCGCGCTCGCTTGCTGGTTCATCACGCTCTCGTGCTCTTCGACGGCGGCGGCGATCTGTGTCGAGGTGCTCGAAATCTGCGTCACCTTTTCTTCCAG
>JAQBWJ010000666.1 GCA_027625215.1 Candidatus Poribacteria bacterium | reverse complement strand
CGGTCAACGCGCTGACGACATCCTGCTCATCCAACCAGAGTTCTTCACCGCCGCCCTGTCCGTCCAGCGGGGCGCGGAACGACGGGGACGTGTCCTTCTTCATGCCGAGAACATGGCGGACATCGCTTGAAAGCACTTCGATATCGCGGAGTTGAGACTCTAAATCGGCGTAGTTCGCAGCGAGTTCTTGATGTTCGGTGCGGAGGGCGGCGTAGTCGTCTTTGTATTGGCGAGCGTCGGTCTTCAACTGATAGACCGCAACCGCTCCCCAGACGCCGACGCCAAACAACATGAGCATTAGTATGAGTCCCATCCACAACAGCGGGGGGCTCAGCACCAATCGCCGGTTCCCTTTTCCGGGAGCCATCACCATGAGCATGACGGGTTTGTTCATCGACCTCACCTACTTGCCTTCGCGCTATATCGAAGGCGATTTGAGTCTCGTCTGCGACACGACGGCGGATTCTCCAAACGCGCCGTCGCACCCCTGCGTCGCAACGCAGACGATTTCATGGTGTCGAGGGCTGTATCAAACGTTCGTAATCCACCGCGATAGCATCGGCGTCATTAGTATGTTACGCCGAATCGCGCCAACGATAACATTATCCGCGCGTACCCGCAAGCAGGTTGACGATATTCCTGGGCGCTCATACGATATCAAATGGTGTGGGATAGGACGACTTTTTGTCCACCCGTTCATTCAACCGAAAGCGTAGTTGATGTCGAACCAATTGCATGAAGAGCCGAAAGAGTCCGCCGCAGCCGCGTTTGATCGTCTGTTGGAGATCATGACGATCTTGCGCTCTGAAAACGGCTGTCCGTGGGACCGCGAACAGACCCACCATTCTCTCCGGTCAGATACGCTCGAAGAGACCTATGAGTTTCTAGAGGCGGTCGATTTGAACGACGTTACCGGTATGGCGGAGGAACTCGGCGATCTCATGATCCTCACGGCGCTTCACGCGGAAATCGCGCGCGAGGACGAACAGTTCGACATGCTTGGCATTCTTAACGCCGTGAATGCCAAATTGGTTCGACGCCACCCCCATGTTTTTGCCGGGTTGGAGGTCGAATCAACGGAGGAAGTACTCTCCAACTGGGAGAAGATCAAGAAAAACGAGCCGGGATATGAAGACCGCCGATCAGTGCTGGACGGGGTGCCGACGACGTTTCCCGCCTTGCAGACCGCGTTCAAACTACAAAAGAAAGCCGCCCGCGTCGGGTTCGATTGGACTGAAGTGGAAGATGTCGTTTCCAAAGTGCGCGAAGAACTCGTTGAGACGGAACAGCAGTTGGATCGGAAGGACGAGGACGCGCTGGAAGCGGAAATCGGCGATCTGCTGTTCTCAGTGGTGAACTTGTCGCGGTTTGTCGGGGTTGATCCTGAAAACGCGCTGCGTCGGACAAACCGCAAGTTCACCCGTCGCTTTCATCGCATCGAGGAACTACTTGCCGAGACGGGCGAGTCATTCGACGGGAAGACGTTGGAAGAGCTCGATGCGTTGTGGGATCAAGCGAAAGACGAAGAGAGCGACGGATGAGCAAACGACCCAATCGCCGAGTTTGTTCGTCGAGGACTAGGTGTGAGTGCGTCTGTCTTAGGACGGAACGCCCCCTTCAACCGCATATAGATTATCTCCCTCTCTACCGATAGAAGCATCAGTCGAAGCAACGGTGAAACGCTTGACCCATCGGCTCGACGTTTTCGTCGGTACGGTCGACGCCTCCCGACAATTTTGTCGAGGCAGGTTCGACAAAATCGTCGAAACGGGCAGCCATAAGGGTCGAAATGACGGGAAAAGTGGTGTCTTCGGGATTGGCACGCAACCTGCTAACGAAGAAAACAGAAGTTGTTACGATGTAAACGACAACGACAAAAAGTTTGAACGATCTTACTAAGGGTAGAGGGGTAGAAACTCATGCGACTGGCGAAACAAGAAGACAATAAACTGAGCGTCGTCACGTTGAGCGGTTCCGTCACGGGTTCTCATACGCACACGCTTCGCAGCGAACTGCTCGCGCTTGTCTCGAACAACGAAAACGGTCGGGTCGTGGTGAATCTGGGCGGCGTCCGAGAAATGGATTCCTTCACGTTGGGCGCGTTGGTCGCCGTGAACGTCGCGGCAAAGAAGCACAATGTCTCGTTCGTGCTGGCGGAAGTGCGCGGTCGTTGGTCGAAGTTCCTCCGCATCGCCCAACTCGATACGGTCATCACTACCTATACCACGATGAGTTCCGCGATGAACACGTTGAACGTCGAACCGGCAATCGCGGCGTAAGGTTCTCGTTGTCCCGCCCGACTCGTCGTAAGGCGGTCAGAAGATAGAAGATCAGACAAAGACAACAGGCTCGCAGACCACTCGGACAGTCTGCGAGCCTGTTGTCGCTTCAGCAAGATGTGGGGTCAACTCACAGGGAGAGGCAGTTTGTACGTGGACGGGGGTCAAACGTACGTTGCCCTTGTCAGACCGCATCTGCGCGATAACACACGAGATCGACTCACGGTCGAAACTCACCCATTAGATAACGCCTTGCTGAGTACATCGTTCAATGTGCGCCAACTTCCATCGACTTCTCGTAAGGAACGGTCGTGTCGCCCGTGCCGTGAACGATGATCGCCGGTGGCAACTCCGCGCGAATGA
>JAQBWJ010000665.1 GCA_027625215.1 Candidatus Poribacteria bacterium | reverse complement strand
TGAGCGACACATCGAGCGACAGGAGGTACGAGAAACCAACAACGGACGGATAGATTAACACGACAATCGAGCGAATGCCCGTCCAAGGACGCTCGGTGAGGTATTGGTCTGGATAGAAATACATCGGTATATGCGGCACGAAAGGGAAATGCGCGTGGAACCCGTTCACCATATGGATGAACACGGGCACGGCGAAGCCTGCCCACATCATCGGGTTGCGGAAGAAGACGTTGAAGGCGCGTCCCGCGTCCGGCGGGTCGATCATCTCGGCGGGCAGTTTCACCAGCGGAAACTGGAAACGTTCGCGTTCCACCCATTGTTTGCGGAGCAATGTCGTGATGCACAGCATGACAAAGTACGTCAACAGCACGTACGACGACCAGATCAACGCAGGCTTCACCCACAGCCCCCAAGGGATCGCGCCGCCGTCGACGCCCTCGTAGAAGGTGCGCGCGGCGCGTTCGTCCTTGATGACGAGCCAGTCGGGGAGGTAGTGATACCACAAGTTCTCCCAATCGTTGGAAGGCGATTGGAAGTACGTAGGAGCGGTCAGCATGAACAGGTGGTAGCGCAGGAACCCCGACGACGGGATGCCCGACGCGACCAGCATCATCACCCAAATCGTGATGAGCTCCGCCGGACGGAACGCGCTCTGCCGCCGCACGCGATACAGCACCGGGTTCAACCCCAGCACCAGCAGCGTGAACAGGAAGAAGGGTCCTATCGGGAAGTGGTTGCCCGACACGAACGTATTTTGGATGTAGTAGTCGTTGTAGGGGGTGACGAGTCCGAGAAAGACGACGTAGATCAGCCCGATCAAGATGGCTCGGAACGTGACGCGGTTCGATGTCGGCTCGCCCGATTTCAAGGGTTGGATACCTGTCGAGAAGATTAGCCGTCTACCAGTTGTGAATCGCCAGCACGGGCGCGGAGTCGCCTCGCAACGTGATTGTCGCCGACGGCGCATCCGTTGAAAACTCGTTGCGTAGCGCGTTCGCGCGGGTAGTTGGAAGGGTAAAGTCCCGCAACTGCCAACGCAAGCCCTCGCTCGACGCGACGCCCCCCTCGCCCCCAAACGGCAGGAATGAAACGCGGTTGAGCCCATCTCCGACTCGATGGATCGTCAGTTCATCGTGAACGAGATAGATCGACTCGCGCGGCTCGGCAAACCGGATCGACAACGCATCTCCGCCGACGCGCTCATGCGCCTCCGCCAGCAGGAACAGGTTCCCCAAGAAGTGATCGTGGTCGTATTCGGTGGGGTTCGGCAATCCACCGCAGATAACAACTTCTCGGCATCCGGCGTCGAGAGCGGCGTACAAGGCAAGTTGTCCGTCGGTGAAGTCTTTATCCGTCCGCCTGTCGAACGCGCCGTCGATCATCGCCCCGCGACCTTCCCACCGCGCGCGAGTCTTCGTGTCCATCGAATCGAAGTCTCCCACAACGACCGATGGGAACGGGACCTTCTCCCCAACCGCTTCCAACCAGTCCCAAACCCGCAACGCGCCGTCCGCGCAGGACAAAAACGCGGTTTCCCGCCGACATATCTCAGCGTAGAATGACGGCGAACGTTCGTCGTAAAACCCGTTGAGAAAAATAGCGGTAAATCGTCGGTGTGTCATACGCCACAGTGTATGAGAACATCCACGATGACTCAACAGCGTGCCGATTTGACACAGGTGCGTTGGTTTGCCCGGCTACAATCGTGGCGGCGCGCACTCCTCAACTTGGCACTCTTTTTGTGTTGGCATCGTCGAAGTAGATTTTAGGCTATTGTTCTATTGATGGGGGGCACCGCGATGAGAATGGACCGATTGACCGTCAAGACCCAACAGGCGTTGCAGATGGCGCAGGAGATCGCCAGCGACGCGCAGCACCCCGAAGTCGCGCCGGAGCATGTGTTGTTGGCGTTGTTGAATCAGGAGGACGCGCTCACACCCGCAATCTTGGCGAAGATCGGCGCGGAAGTGAACGCCGTCCGCGCCGACGTGGAAACCGAGTTGGCGCGACGCCCGAAGGTCGAAGGTCAGGCGGCGGAACTGTTTTTTGCGAACGCGACCCGCCGCGTGCTCGACACGGCTTGGAAGGAGGCGAAAACGCTGGACGACGCCTACCTCAGCACCGAGCACCTCCTGTTGGCGATGGCGAAAGAAGAACGCACCCCCGCAAGCGACATCCTCAAAAAGCATGGAGCGACGCCGGAGAAGATCGCCGAAGCGATGGAGTCCGTGCGTGGAGGTCAACGAGTCGAAGACCCGAACGCAGAAGACAAATACCGCTCGCTGGAACGCTTCGGGCGAGATTTCACCGAGCTCGCGCGTCAGGGCAAACTTGACCCGGTGATTGGGCGAGACAGCGAAATTCGCCGTGTGATGCAGGTATTGTCGCGGCGTACGAAGAACAACCCCGTCCTCATCGGCGAGCCGGGCGTCGGCAAGACGGCCATCGTCGAGGGCCTCGCCCAGCGCATCACGTCGAACCAGGTGCCGGAGCTGCTCAAGAACAAGCAGATCTACACGCTCGACCTCGCGGCGCTCGTGGCCGGTTCCAAGTATCGCGGCGAGTTCGAGGAGCGCCTCAAGAAGGTGATGAAGGAGATCTCGCTGCGTGGCGACATCATCCTCTTTATCGACGAGTTGCATAA
>JAQBWJ010000664.1 GCA_027625215.1 Candidatus Poribacteria bacterium | reverse complement strand
GTCACGTAGGCGATCATGTCGCCGCCGCCTTGGTAGGGCGGCATCTGCTCGAGCAGCTCGCGCTTGCCGTAGAGCACGCCGATGCCGTTGGGGCCGAAAAGCTTGTGTCCCGACAGCGCGTAGAAGTCGGCATCGAGGTCGCGTACGTCGACCCGCATATGGGGTGCGGCCTGTGCGCCGTCGAGCAGCGCCACGGCCCCGACGGCGTGCGCCTGGGCGATCATCTCGCGCACCGGGTTGATGGTCCCCAGCGCGTTCGAGACGTGATTCAAGGCAACGATCTTCGTGCGCTCGCTGAGCATCCGCTCGTATTCGTCGAGCAGCAGCTCGCCCTTCTGGTTCATCGGGACGACGCGTAGCTTGGCGCCCTTCTCCTCGCACAGCATCTGCCAGGGGACGATGTTTGAGTGGTGCTCCATCGTGGAGATGAGCACCTCGTCGCCCGCCTTGAGGCGATCCCGCCCGAACGAGTGGGCGACGAGGTTGATCGCGTCCGTCGTCCCTTTGGTGAAGATGATCTCGTGGGATTCCGCCGCGTTCAGATGGCGTTGGACGACGACGCGGGTGTTCTCGTAGGCTTCCGTCGCGCGTTGGCTGAGTCGGTGGACGCCGCGATGAACGTTCGCGTTGTCGCGCTCGTAGTAATGGCGCACCGCGTCGATGACGGACTGCGGTTTTTGCGCCGTCGCCCCGTTGTCGAGGTAGACGAGCGGCTTCCCGTCGATCTCCTGATGGAGCGCGGGGAAGTCGCGTCGTATGGATTCCACATCGAATGCGAGTGTCATAGCACGTCCAGTCCCTTCCCCTTGCAGGGAAGGTTAGGAAGGGGTCGGACAAAACGCTGTTCGAGTGAACGTTTTGCCCCTGTTACCAACCGCATGAGAGCTCGTCACCCTCACCCTCAATCCCTCTCCCGTCAAGGGAGAGGGAAGTCTATCGTCTTCCCAACCAATCGCTTAGCGCTTGCTTCAACTGGGTCTGTAGCGGCTCCACCTTCACGTCGTCCAATATCTCGGCGGCGAAGGCGTCGATCAGCAGGTTGCGCGCCTCAGACGCCGAAATGCCCCGCGACCGCAGGTAGAACAGTGAATCCGCGTCCAACTGCCCGATGGTCGCGCCGTGCGAGCATTTCACCTGATCCGCGTAGATTTCCAACTGCGGCTTCGTGTTCACCCGCGCGTCGTCCGACAGCAGCAGGTTGTTGTTCGTTTGCAGCGAGTCCGTCTCCTGCGCCTTCCGCTGGACGAGGATGCGCCCGTGAAACACCGCGCGTCCCGTCCCGTCCAAAATCCCTTTATAGACTTCGCGGCTGTCCGCGTCGAAGTCGGCGTGTTCGATCAGCGTGTGGTTGTCGAACAGTTGCCCGTCGCCGGGAAGGTACATCCCGTGCAGCGAGGCGTTTGCGTGTTCACCGTTGAGCCGCGCCGTCAGGTTGTTGCGGACGATTCCGCCGTTCAGCGTCATCGTGTTCGCCGTGACAACCGTGTTCCGACCCAACTCCAGGTGCGTCCCGCCGACGTGGAAAGCGTCGCGGCTTTCGTCCTGCGCTGTCGAGTAGTCGATGATGGCGTCCTGCGCGGCGACGAGTTCGCGGACGGGGTTCGTAAACGTCACCCCTTCGCCCAACGTGTGATACGTCTCGACAATTCGCGCCTGACTCCCCGCCTCCGCGACGATCAACACGCGCGGATGCGTCGCCACCGCCGTCTCGCCCGCCACCGTCACAAACATCAGGTGGATCGTTGAATCGACTAGCGCGCCCTTTTTCAAGTGAATGAACGCGCCGTCGTCCAAAAACGCCGTGTTCAGCGCGGCGAAGAAGTCGTCTTTGAAGGGGACGTGCGCTGTCAGGTGCGGTTCGATGAGCTCGGTGTGCGTGTCGATCAGCGAGGCGAGGTTGCCGATGGTCGCTTTCGCGGGCGATACGTCATCGGACAATTCCGGCGCGAAACGCCCGTTTACAAAGACAAGCCGCATCCCGCCAAACTGCGACAGCCGCAGCGCATCGAGGTCACTCGCCGTCACGACCGCCTCGCCCGCCGACGCAAACGCCGTCTGAGCGAGGGGGCGGATGTTCGTGAAACGCCAGTCTTCATCGCGCGTGGTGGGGAATCGCAGCGCGTCAACGGCATCCGCCGCCTGACGCCGCAATGTGTTCACCCAAGTAGGCGACCGATCCGCCGCCTCCGCCTGAAACGCCTTCGCCCGCGCCAGATGCGCGCCCAGTTCCGTGTGAATCAACTCGCTCATTCGGACGCCCGTTCCCGCGCTTCTTGCTCGATCCAGTCGTACCCTTTTTCTTCCAACTGCAACGCGAGCGACTTGTCGCCCGTCTTGACGATCCGCCCCTCAAACAGGACGTGGACGTAGTCGGGGACGATGTAGTCGAGCAGCCGTTGGTAGTGCGTCACAAGCAGCATCGCGCGTTCGGGCGACCGCAGCGCGTTGACCCCTTCGGCGACGATCCGCAGCGCGTCGATGTCCAGCCCGGAGTCCGTTTCGTCCAGTATCGCCAGTTTCGGCTGAAGCACCGCCATCTGGAGGATTTCGTTCCGCTTCTTCTCGCCGCCGGAGAAGCCCTCGTTGACGGGGCGGTTCAACAACGCCTCGTCCATTTTGAGCAACTTCGCCTGCCCGCGTACCAGTCGGAGGA